>DIVN01000163.1 GCA_002435875.1 Anaerolineales bacterium UBA6131 | reverse complement strand
CTGGGTTCTTTCGGGTACAGATGTGCCCGTGGGCGGTCTGGCCCCCGAGTGTACTGCAGGTAGAGCTCTGTGTCAGGAACACCGTTGTCGGCCAATACACGCCGCAATATGTCCGGCAGGCGCTGCACGAGGTCATCTGCTGGCAGACGTGCTCCATCGATGCTTCGCTGTAGCCGCCGCATGTGAGCGTCAAGGTGAAACAGTCGTCCGTCGTACGCACGGATCACCTCATATACGCCATCCGCAAAGAGGAAGCCTCGGTCTTCAACCGAGACACGAGCCTGCTCGAGAGGCATATATTCGCCGTTCAGGAACACTTCCGCCACACCTGCTCTCCTTCTTCCGAGCCTAGCACTCGGACAGATCCAGTATCGCTTCTGCCGCGCTTGAACACGTCTACCACTCTACGACGCCAAAATCGCGGGCCAGTTCCGTCGGCCCAGCAAACTGGGACTGCGCGTCCGTTAGCAACTGCTTCAAGTCCGTGCCGTTGGCAGGATAGTGAATCAGGAAGAGCTTGCCAACTCCCGCAGCTGTCGCTACCTGGCCTGCCTGGCCTGCCGTCGAATGGCCCCGCATTGGCCCCGAGGCCTCATGCACCAGAACGTCCGCACCCCGCGCAAACTGGACCAATTGCGGAGCTGGTTCTGTGTCGCTCGAGTAGACCAGGACCTGCCCAGATGCCTTGGAGAGAATCCTCAGCGCAAGGCCTGGTACCAGATGCTGCGTCTGGCAAGCGGTAATCAAAAGGTCGGGCAGGTCAAGCAGGACGCTCTCTTCCGACAGGTCAATTGAGCGGAACTGCGGAGCATGAAAGCCTGGCCATTTGTCTGGATTGAACAGCGCGAGAAGCTTTGCAGCTGTCTCCAGAGCACCTCGCTCTCCGACCACTGACAGGCTGTTCTGCTGCCCCACCAGCCACAGCCCTAGCGCAAAGACAGGAAAGCCGCCGATGTGGTCCGGATGCGCATGCGTGAGCACCAGATAGTCCACGTCCAGCGGGTCTATGCCGGCCATCTGCAGCCGTTGCAACGGGCTGCCCGCGCAATCAATCATCACCGTAGACGAATCACCTTCCACGACAAGGAAGGTGTTTTCGTGACCAATGCCTGCCACAGCGGAGGCAGTGCCCAGGAACGTGAGGAGCGTCAAAACCCACCCGCTGGCGACCGGTGAGATGCAGGGTAAAGATCCGCCTGTTCTCGCAGCCCGCGATAAACGACGTGAGAAGCGCTGAGTAGTGACATCACTTGGCTGCCCCATGCGCAGTCGTCTGCCATACGTACAAGATCCGCTGGATAGACGTCCAGAGAGTGAGAATGGCCAGTATCGCCAAGGCAAAGGTCGGCCGCCCAAGAAGCAGTGCAAGCACCAGAATGACCACGCGCTCAAAGCGGGTCATCCACCCGGTCTTGCATTCCAATCCCAGTCCCTCAGCTCTTGCACGCGTGTAGCTGACCATCAGAGACCCGACAATGGTTATGTAGATCAGAATTGGCTCCAGCCGAGCCCCTTGCTGCACATACCAATACAGCAACCCAAAAAGAACAGTCGCCTCGGAGAACCGATCAAGCACGGAATCGAAAAAAGCGCCAAACAGCGTGGTCTGATTGCTATCGCGAGCCAGCGTCCCGTCCAGAGCGTCGAAAGCGCTGGCCAAGGCAACAAGTATGCCTCCCCATCGCCAGTGGCCACCTGCAAGCACCAGCATGACGGGAACATTCAAGAGATAGCCAATGAGGGTCAAGGCATTGGGCGAAAACCCCAGTCGGCCCAATGCCCGGGCGATCGTTGTCCTGATGGCCAGGGTCATCTCACGAAGCCTTTCACTGAGCATTGATCTGTGCCGTTTCCTTCTTTCTCAAGAGTTCTTCATAGAGGTCGAGGATACGCCGGGCGATGATCGGCCAGTCATACAGTTCAGCCCTGCGTCGGCCGTCTGCTCCCATCGCCCTGGCCAATTCCTGATCCTGCAATAGCCTGATGATGGCCTTCGCCAATGCCTGCTCGTTCTGCGGCTCTACCAATAGCCCTTCACGGCCATCCGCCACTACGCTACGGTAGCCAGCTATGTTTGTGGCCACAATGGGTTTGCCAGCAGCCATGGCTTCCAGCAACACGATGCCAAAGCTCTCGAAGCCCGTCGACGGAGCGCAGAAGACATCACAGGTCTTGTAGTAGCTTGCCAGATCATCGGTGGGCACCCGCCCAATGAACCTGACCCCATGCAGATTGTGCATCCGCGCGTAGCGCACAAAGGGTTCTTTGTCTTCCTTGCCAAATGCGCCCACCACCATCAAGCGCGCATCGGGAAACGCTTCCACGATATACGGAAAGGCGCGCATCAAGTAGCGAAATCCCTTGCGTTCCTCAAGCCTGCCCACGAAAAGGATGTTCGGCCGGCCGTCTTTGAAGCGCTCGATCGGTTGTACCTGTGGCCCAAAGCGAGCCAGATCGATGCCATTGGGGATGACCCGATAGTCCCCAGGGAAGTAGCGGTTGTTCAGCTCCAAGACCGGCTCCGAGACACAGATGCGGGCATCGAGCTTGTCTACCAAGGGCTGGAAGAGGGAGGCTAGAGTCTCGAGCGAAATGCTGCGCTTCTCTCGATAGGCGTGAAAGGTGCCAACCGTCACGGTCTTGGAATGTCGCAAAGCAAAGATTGCCAACGCCGGCGTCAAGGGTTCATGCAGGTGCACCACATCGAACTGCTCTCGGCGAAGAAGATGTTTCAATGGCCAATAGATCTTGGGCGACAGGGTCACGCGCGATATGGAACCACCGAACGGAATCCCGACAATGGAGTCGCTGATCCTGATGACGTTCTCCGGCAGATCTTCCTCTTCACCGGACACCGGGGCGATGATCTTCACGTCATGACCCCATGCTCGGAAACAACGATCAAGGTGGAACACATGCTCCGTAACGCCACCCGGATAAGGGTACTCGTAGGGCGTGATCTGCGCGATCTTCATTCTGTGACAGCCCCCGCACCAGGTTGCTGCCAGATATGCTGAAACATCACCCACTGCTCAGGATGCGCGCCGATGTGCTTCTCCAGCACACCTACAAGCCTGGCCATCGCCTTGTGCAAGTCAGCCACCTCATCATCGCTGCGATCCACACCAAAGGCGGGCTCGGCAACAGCCTCAAACGTGTTGTCAGAATTCCGAAGGCCAAAGGCCGGCAACAAGAGGGCACCCGTCCGCCGCGCAAGGCGTACATGCCCGTCTGGAAGGAGCGCCGGCTCACCAAAGAAATCGACGACTGTTCCCGTGCCGGTGAGGTTCCGGTCAGCCGCGATGGCCACGATCTCATTGTTGTGCAATGCTGTGAATAGCGGACGCAGAAACTGATCCGCAGGGACAAGCCTTAACCCTCTACTTGCGCGAAGGGAAACGACATAGCGGAAGAGCTCCTCTGGGCGCAAGTGCTCAGCCACGGCCGTAACGGGGTACTTGTTGAGCGCAAACATCTGCGCTACCAGATCGAGGTTGCCAAAATGCGCCGTGAACATGATCACACCCCGCCCCGCGGCGCGCGCCTGATCAATATTCTCCAGGCCATACACCTGCACCAAATGGGCGATCTCTTCGTCAGAGAGGCGTGCCACGCGAAACAGGTCAAAGTAGTTCCGAGCCTGGTTGCGAAATACCTGCCGCGCAAGGGAGATGACTTGGGTCGAGTCGCCGTCGGTCCTCAGCACATGGCGCATGTTGTCCAGTACAGCGTCTCGAGAGGCCGTGCTCTTCTCGTAAGAAAGCTGGCCGATCTGGTCAAAGACCGCATAGCCGAAGCGGGGCGGGACATGTGGCATAACCGCGCCGAGGAATCGGTAGACGTAGTAGCTCAACTTCTGCAGGTCCATGGACACCGAACCCTCTCAACTGCTGGCTCGAGCGGCAAGGAGTCACCGCCTGGTAGACCATTCATGTTACCTCACAGGGAGTGACTTTGTCAAGCATCATCGATGCTGGTAGAATACCGCCGCATGGTGCTGTTTGGTCTCATGTCGCTGGAAGGGATCCGCAAGAGGAGCTCTGGCCAAGAATGACCCAAGAACCTCAGCTGTCCGGGCACTACACCATTAGAGAGCTGCCAAGCTCCGAGCGTCCACGGGAGCGCCTGCAGCAGTCCGGTCCCAGAGCACTTGCTAACAGCGAGCTGCTGGCCATTGTCCTCCGCACTGGGGTGGGAGGCGAGAGCGTACTGGATCTGGCCAAGAGGCTACTGGTCAAGTATCGTAATCTCACCGGCCTGGCCCGAGCTAGCTTCGCCGAACTCGCGTCGGAACGTGGTCTTGGTCCGGCCAAGACTGCCCAGCTCCTGGCGGCCTTCGAACTGGGCAGAAGAATGCTAGCCACCTCTCCTGAGGAACGTCCTCAGATCACCTGTCCGGCTGATGCCGCGAACTTGCTCATGCCGGAAATGGAGTGGCTCGAACAGGAGAACCTGCGCACACTACTGCTCGATACGAAGCACCATGTGCTCGCCTCGCCCACGGTGTATGTGGGAAATGTCAACACGTCGGTCATCCGAATCGCGGAAGTCTTTCGAGATGCAGTGCGGCTGAACTGCGCAGCGCTTGTCGTGGCACACAACCATCCCAGCGGCGACCCTACCCCCTCGGCGGATGACATCCGTGTCACCAAGCAGATTGTGGAGGCTGGCAAGATCCTGGATATCGAGGTTTTGGACCACCTTGTGATCGGCCGACAGCGTTATGTCAGCTTGAAAGAGCGCGGCGCAGGTTTCTCAGCATAGCCAAGCGCATGGATATCGCAGGCTGTGGTCGCTACGCTAGCCCTTGAGCACGCCCAGAGGTACAAGTCGGCAGACCTTGCGAGCCAATCCGGCTTTGTGCACTACATCGACCACGCGATCAATGTCCTTGTATGCCTCCGGCGCTTCCTCTGCCAAGCCTTTCCACGGCCCCCGTATCTCTATTCCCTTCTCAGCAAGCGTGCGCTGCACTTCCTGTCCGCGTCTGGCCCTCGTGGCTGCGCTGCGACTCATCACTCGGCCAGCACCATGACAACTTGAGGAGAATGACCTTTCCGCGGCCTCATTGGTGCCCAGAAGCAGGTATGAGCCCGTCCCCATATCGCCGGGAACAAGAACCGGCTGCCCAATCTGGCGATAGCTTGCTGGCAGTCGGGCGTCTCCAGGCCCCAGCGAGCGCGTTGCCCCCTTGCGATGTACCACTACGCGCACGCGGTTCTTTCCAACCTGGTGCTCCTCAAGCTTGGCAATGTTGTGGGCAATGTCGTAGACAAGGCTGAAGGCCGCATGAGGAAATTGTGCGGCCAGTACCTGGCGGAGAAGCTCGCGCACTCGATGCGTCAGTAGCTGACGGTTGGCCCAGGCATAGTTGGCCGCACAGGCCATCGCGGCCATGTAGGACTTGCCCTCAGGCGAATCGACTGGAGCGCACACCAGCTCACGGTCCGGTAGGTGAATGCCATACCTGTAGACCGACGCTTGCAGCGATTGCACATAGTCAGTGCAGACCTGGTGTCCAAGTCCGCGCGATCCAGAGTGTATCCAGACGACCACCTGGCCCGGATACAGCCCCAGCGATTCCGCAGCACGCTCATCATACAATTCGCTTACTTCGCCAATCTCCACAAAGTGGTTGCCTGCGCCGAGCGTGCCCAGCTGATCTGTCCCGCGCTTACGTGCACGAGAGCTGACTGCGCCCGCGCTGGCCATCGGCATCGCTCCGCGCTCTTCAGTCTTGTCGACATCCTCAGGCTCACCGTATCCCATGGCCACGGCCCACTGAGCGCCTAGCTCGAGAACGCGGTCCATGTCCTTTTCGGAAAGGCGCACATCACCGCCGCGTCCCACGCCGCTGGGCAATCCGTTGTTGAGCACGTCCATGATCTCGCCTAGTCTCGGTCTGATTTGTGAGGCTTCAAGGTTTGAGCGAAGCAGGCGCACACCACAATTGATGTCATAACCAACTGCGCCCGGGGAAATCACCCCATCGGTAGTACTCATGGCCGCCACGCCACCAATGGGAGGGCCGTAGCCCTGATGGATGTCAGGCATCGCCAGCACAAAGCGCACTACACCCGGCAAACAAGCGGTGTTTATCAACTGCTCTACCGAACGATCCAACAGTGCAGCGTCGAGGATGGCTTCATCGGCATAAACGCGCGCAGGTACGCGCATGTCGGCGCGAAAACCCATGGGGACTTCCCAGAGCCATTCGTCAATCCGTGTCAATTCGTGCTTGCTAACCATCGTCATCACCTCACCCAGCGCAACCGCAACACGGTTCCTCGTTAGCGGTTACACATCGAAAACTATGGTCGTGCCGTATCCCTGGCAGTCCTTCTCGATGTGCAGTCCGTGAAACGTCGCCGCCTTGATCAGCAGATGGGCCTGTGTCACTGGTTGGCCATAGACCGCCGCCCGCATATGTCGAATGGTCAGCTCCGTCACGACAAACCGCGAATAGACCTCACGTTGAACTTCGTGCAGGTAGAGCAGCTCGTTCAGCCAATTGACCAGCAGCGACTCGAGGTCGATTCCACCCACGTCAATGTCGCGCCTGGTCGAGGGATTTGCCATCGAGAGGTCAGCCAGCTGCTCGAACATGGCTCTGGCAGCGTTCGCGAACAGCGCCCTGAGATCATCGCCGAACACGCGAAGGGACATATCGGCTCGGTGCTCGAGCTCATGGTAGGTCGGTATCATTGCAGTACTAGGCGGGCCTCCTGCACATCTCGTGTGATCTGCTCACGAAGAGCGTCGGTGTTCTCAAAACGGCGCTCCGCACGCAGGCGCTGAACCCAATGGAGTCTGGTTGCACGACCATACAGATCACCAGTGAAATCGATGAGATGTACCTCAATCCGTAGATCGCTCGGGCCGAAGGTTGGACGACGGCCGACGTTCGCCACGCCTGGATAGCGTTGGTCATCAATGTCGAGGTACACGGCGTAGACGCCAATATCGGGCAGAGCGCAAGACGCAGAGGGCACCAGGTTCGCAGTGGGAAACCCAAGCTGGCGACCACGCGCGTCACCGTGGACGACAGTACCTTTGACGGAGTGAAAGCGACCCAACATGACAGCGGCTTCGTCGACTCGACCTGCCAGAATCAACTGCCGAATCGCGGTACTGCTAACGACGGCTTGCCCTTCTTGGACCGGATCCACGACGTGGATGGAAAAATCGAGCTTGCCGCCAAGGTCGCGCAAGGCATGCACGTCGCCCGAGCGCTTGTGACCCAGGGCGAAATCCCTGCCAATCCAGAGCTCGGCCATTCTCAAGCTAGTGCACAGCAGGGCGACAAACTCCGAGGCGGGCGTGCGAGCCAACTCCATGGTGAAGGGCACGAGCACCAAAAGTTCCAGGCCCCATTCCTCGAGCAGGCTAGCCTTGTCCGCGGCATCTATCAGGCACACGGCAGTGCTGTTCGAACTAAGCACGGACTTGGGAAGAGGATCAAACGTGACCACACCGCTGACGTGGCCTAACTCTTTTGCACGGGCAACGAGTCGACGCAAGAGATCCCGGTGTCCGATGTGCAGCCCATCAAAGGCACCGACAGTCAGGACCGTCGGCGCAGCCAACTCGATCTGCTCCAGATTGTGAACAATCCTCATTTCCTTACCGCCCAAGGACTTTGTGGGGATGCCAATAGCCATCAGCCGCTGAGCGTAGAATCGCCAGCAAGCGCCCATCAGAAGAATAGGCACGACAGAGATTGATGTGTGCCTCAAGTCCCAATGGCACAGCCTCGCCGCGCAAAATGCGGCGTTCCCCCTCTGCGTCTACCGAGACTGGCGGTAGACCCTTCAGCGCGGCGTCCAGCGGCAAGAGTACTTCTGCCGCACAGTCAGCGGCAAACGCCCGTTCGATTTCGTCGAGCGCGAGAGAATCCTCTAGCCGGAACTCGCCAATCGCCATTCGCCGTAGAGCAACCATGTGCGCACCGCAACCCAGTGTCTGGCCCAAGTCGTGAATGAGGCTGCGAATATAGGTGCCTTTGCTGCACTCTATCCAAATCTCAGCTTCGGGCGGTGACCAGTCGACGAGCCGGAGAGTGCGAATCTCGACCTGACGGGGAGCCCTATCGACGACCTCACCGCTGCGGGCATAGCGGTAGAGCGGAGTCCCTTTGTGCTTGATCGCAGAGAACATAGGAGGAACTTGTGCGATGACCCCGGTGAATCGGGCGAAGCCAGACTCGATGTCTGCGCGCGTCACATGATTGGCATCATTCTGGCGGACTATCGCTCCTTCGGAATCGTAGGTATCGGTAGTGATGCCTAGCCTAAAGCGGCTGAGATACTCTTTGAAATCAGGTACCAGGTACTCCACGACGCGCGTGGCCTGACCAACGCAAACCAAGAGTACTCCTGTTGCCAGAGGGTCAAGAGTCCCTGCGTGGCCTACCCTGCGCTGCCCCGATGCCCGGCGTATTCGCCCAACGACGTCATGCGAGGTCATGCCAGGGGGCTTGTCGATATTCAGAATGCCTGAAACAGGCTGGTCGGCGCCAGTCACGTGGCCTCCCCAGTGCTCTGGCTAGTCCCGTGGGTGCACAGCTTGTTCGGCAAGCGTCGGCCCTTGGTGATCGGGCCTTGCCCTCGCCTGTTTGGCAAGTTCAAGCTCGATCTGCTGCAAAACGTGGTCACGAACGTGCGCCAATTCACCCCGAATCCTACAGCCTGCAGCCTGCGGATGCCCTCCTCCCCCCATCGACCGTGCCAAATCCGCAAGATCCCAGCCGAGACCAGCTCGCATGGACACCTCAATCAAACCATCTGCCAACTCGCGAAACACTGCGGCCACGTCCATGTCTGCCGTGCTGGCAAGAAAACTCACCAAGCCGCTGCTGTCATCCGGAGTTGCGTTGCACCTCTTGATCATGTCTTGTGTCACCTGCGCCCAGATGATGCGTCCTCGCGTCTGGACCATCGCCAAGGCCTGCCCCCATAGGCAGACAGTAGACAGAGGTTCCCGGTTGAAGCACATCTCCGTAACGTAGGGCAGTGATGCACCGTCCTTGAGTAAGGCGATTGCAGTGCGCAGCTGTCGAGCTGCCACGTTTGCGGTGCGAAACCCGCGAGTGTCCGTCACCAGGCCAACCAGTAGCGCATTGGCGATATGGGAATCCATGGTCACAGCCAATTGTCTGATCAAGATGTGGACGATCTCTGCCGTTGATGGGAGTGGCCGCACCAGGTTTATCGTACCGAACCCAGTGTTGGTCACATGGTGATCGATGTTGATCACCGGCCGCGTGGCAAAGGCCATTGGGTCGAAGAGGCTCCCCAGACGTTCCACATCACTGCAATCAACAGAGACAATAACCTGCTCGTCGCGGGGAGGGTCACAGGTCACTGCCTGAGAGCCCGAAAGGAAAGACCACTTCTGCGGCAAAGGATCTGCACACGCGGCCACGCATCGCTTTCCCAACGCTTGCAGCACCGAGGTTAGCGCAAGCATGGAGCCAACTGCGTCGCCGTCTGGCGCAATATGGCACGCGACATAGGCACTTTCTACCTGCAGCAGAAGGTCGCGGGCGGCCAGGATATGCCTGGTTCGTGCCACGCTAGTCACCTCTAGGGGGCCTGGATGGGGCCCTGGCTAGACTCATCGGTGTCCTCGCTGTCCGGTGCGAAGGGAGGCAACTGATCCAACAGTCTGTCGATGTTGGCAGCACGTTCCCATGCTGTGTCCAATTCAAAGCTCAACACCGGCGTAAAGCGCATGCCCAGGCTCTGGGCAAGCTCTCGTCGGATAAAGCCCAACGCATTCTCCATCCCCTTGACTGCTGCTTCTTGCGCCGCGGCATCGCCCAGGCAAGTGATGAATATCGTCGCCTGCTTCAGATCAGCCGTGACGCGCACCTCCGTCACGGTCACCTGGGCCAGCCTGGGGTCCTTCAGGCGCCGCTGCAGCAGCAGGCCGACCTCCTCATGGATACGCTGGCTGACGCGTTCCTGGCGACGTGTGGTCATCTCTCACCAGCCAACCAAGCGCCGCCCGACATCAGACAACTCACGCCAGTTCCTTCTTGAAGAATTCGATCTTGTCGCCCATCTGGAAGTCATCGAAGCCTTCCAGGCCGATTCCGCACTCCATGCCTGTCGAGACCTCACGCACGTCATCCTTGAAGCGTTTCAACGACGAGACAGATCCCTCGAAGAGTGTCTGAGTGCCCCGAATCACACGTGCTGTGGCATTGCGCGCCGCTACCCCGTCTTTCACCTGACAGCCAGCGATGACCCGTCGTCGCTCCAGCCGGAAGGTGGCCTTGACCTCGGCATGCCCGACAACGACATCTTTGTAGCTCGGCTCAAGCATGCCCTTCAACGCTTTGTCAATATCGTCGATCAGGTTGTAGATTATGTCGTAAACCCTGATGTCGACATGTTCAGAGTCGGCCATACGGCTGGCCGCAGCATCGACCTGAACGCTGAACCCGATCACGATGGCATGAGATGCCACCGCGAGCATCACATCCGATTCTCCGATGTTGCCCGTTCCTGCATGCAGGATACGCACGTGCAGGGTCTCATCCCCGAGCTTTTCAATCGAGTTCACAATGGGCTCAATCGAGCCCTGCACGTCGGCCTTCAAGATTATGTTAAGCTCTTTGCTCTCGCCAGCCTGTGCTTGCGAGAAAAAGTCATCCAGAGTGACAGCTCTGCTAGACTGGGCATCGCTGCTCACCCTGCGGCGCTCAACTTCTGACGCAGCGAGCGATTTCGCCTCCTGATCAGACTCTGCTACGCGGAAGGTCTCACCAGCACCCGCTACATCGCTGAGGCCCAGTATCATCACGGGCGCCGAAGGACCGGCCTCTTCAATGCGCAAGCCTCGATCGTCAAACATGGCGCGCACCTTGCCTGCCAGCTCACCGATGACAACCGACTCACCTACTCTCAGTGTGCCATCCTGCACAAGGAGCGTGGCCAATGGGCCCCTGGTCCGATCGAGCCTGCCCTCAATCACCACCCCCTCGGCTGCGGCCTCGGGATTAGCGCGCAGGTCGGCCATCTCGGCAACCAGGAGGATCATCTCTAACAAGCTCGCGAGTCCGGTCTTCTGTTTAGCCGAAACGGGCACGCAGATGACGTCTCCGCCATAGTCCTCCACGAGCAGGCCTGCATCCGCTAGTTGGCGCTTGACGCCATCCGGATTGGCATTGGCTTTGTCGATCTTGTTCAGGGCCACGATAATCGGAACCTGAGCTGCACGGGCGTGGGCGATAGCTTCCAGCGTCTGCGGCTGCACTCCGTCATCTGCGGCTACGACCAGCACGGCAATGTCGGTTGCCATGGCGCCACGTGCGCGCATAGAAGTGAAGGCTTCGTGACCAGGGGTATCAAGGAAGGTGATCTTCTTGTCACCCTTCTTCACCTGATATGCACCAATATGCTGCGTNNGGTCCACATGCCCCATGATGGTGACAACAGGCGCTCTGACGCGCAGGTTGGTCAACTCGTCAGCAGAGTACTCACGGCGCTTGCGAGAGGGTACGGCGCTCTCCTCTTCAACCGGCTCTACCGGCTTGTCCTCCTGAACCTCCACCCCAAGATCAGCCGCTATGATAGCAGCAGTGTCAAAGTCAATCTCCTGATTGATGTTGGCCATCACACCATTCTTCATCAGCTCGCGAATGATGTTGATTGGGCTCAGCTTGAGCAGTTCCGCCAGGTCGCGCACCATAATCTTGGAAGGGATGGTCAAGACGCGATTCTGTGCTGGTGCCTGTGGGCCAGCCGTCACCCCGGGGCTCTTCGACTCAGCCTGAGCGGACGGACCCGGACTGGAGGCTGGAGGCGATGAACGTTCGGTCCGCTCGTTGACTCCACGCGGGCCAGCTCCCCTTGCGTGGCTGGTCTTTGCACCAGGGTGCGTTGCACCCGATGGCTGGCCTACGCTGGTGGAAGCAGCAGGCTTGGGCCCGCCGGCCGTCGCTGCAGGGTCTGCCGCTTTGGTGCGCGGCTGTGGATCTTTGCCGCGCCGCGCAGGACCGCCCTGTGCTCGACTGGAATTGTTCGTTGATTGTTTGTTCTGGGTGGTCTTGTCATTCATACCAACCCCCTTTCACTCATCGGGAATCCGGTCTAGGGCGCTCCAGAGCAGCAGGATCAGAGACTGGTCATGACCGATTGGATGCGCGTCCGATCAGTGTCATCAAAATGGAAAGCACTGCAGGGGGCAGGATAAACCTTGTGCGAGGAGATGATCGAGGCACAGCAGATAGAATGGTACCGAAGCTAGTCTATGCGGTCATCTTCCATCCATTGCGCCGGGTCAGGTCGGACAAGTGCACCCTGGTCCTGCAGATATTCTTGTCTGATGTCACTGCTTGGCATAGCAATCTACGCACGTCGGCACGCCATGGCAATGCTAGCTGCCCTTTGCTCCTTTCGACACATTCGTATCACCAGTATCTTGTGGCAACAACCGCCCGTATTCCAGTAGTCGGATCCTGTCGGCCTCTTCCAGCTTGGCCTTCAGGGCATGCTCCAGACGGTCGCCTCGTGCACCCTCTTCCCAGCACGAGCGGTTTCTGCAAAGGTATGCGCCACGGCCCGAGACCTTGCCTCTCTCATCGATCTCGATATTCCCTTGTGGAGTCCTCACTACGCGAACCAGCTCCCGCTTGGGCCGCACACACCGGCATTGTACACAAGTTCGCAAGGGCACATGCTTAGGTGCCATGTTTCAGCCGAAACATCCTCTCGTTAGCGCGCGTCAGCATGTCACGCAGGTCGTCCAGTGCCCAAATCAGACTAGGCTATGTCGTCAAGCCCCCAGTTGTTGCCACCCTTCTTGTGGGTAGTCCGTCTCAACACCGTGTCGCTTTTCTCGTCATACTCGTATCGGAAGCGGCGTTGTGCTTTCTTCTGCTTGCGCTTACGTTTCCGTTCCTCTTCGTCAAACTCCTCATCGTCGTCACCCTCAACCGGCACCCAGGCTGGCGCTACCTCTTCACCAGGAACGACAGCTGCTTCGACAGACTCGGTCCCTGCCGGCGCCGTGGCGACCTCCACATCTTGCACAGACGGCACGATCTCCGTTTCAGACTCTGGTATGATCTCTGCTTCCGAAGCAGGCCGCGCCACTTCTTCTGCCCCCTCGGGCATTGGTTCCGGCACAGCCTCCTCAGCTACTGCTGGCTCTTGCTGAGCAGCAGCGGCTACGGGAACTTCCTCTTCAGCAAGCGCGCGCTCAGCCTCCGCAAGCAGTGCCAGCGCCGCCTCACGCTTTGCCGCCAGCTCCGCCTGGCGGGCAGCCGCCAGGGCTTCGAGCGCAGCGCGTTGTTCTGTTTCACCAGCAGACTCGGACAGGCTCTTGATGTCAATCCGCCAGTTCGTCAGCTTGGCGGCAAGTCGCGCGTTCTGCCCTTCTTTGCCAATGGCCAGCGACAACTGATTGTCCGGCACTACCACCGTGGCGGTCTTGCTCTGCTCGTCGAGCCAGACATGCTCGACCCGGGCCGGGCTGAGCGCATTGGCAACGAGCTCCTTTTCGTCCTGAGACCACATCACGACGTCAATCTTTTCCCCATTGAGCTCGTTGACGATGCTCTGTATGCGCACTCCACGCATGCCAACACAGGATCCAACCGGATCCACGCCAGGCTGTGTGGCTGCTACGGCGACCTTGGAGCGAGAGCCCGGCTCGCGGGCCAAGGTCTTTATCTCCACAGTACCATTGAAGATCTCGGGGATCTCGGACTCGAGCAGGCGCCGCAGTAGTTTTCGATGGGTGCGTGAGATGCGTATTCGCGGGCCACGGCTGGTCTTCTCCACCTCGTAAATATACGTCCGCAGCTTTTGTCCGCGTGAGTAGTTCTCCGTAGGGATCTGTTCGCTCTTGGGCATCACTGCCTCGGCTCGACCAAGGGAGAGAATTACGTTGCCCATCGTGTCGGTATTACGCACTGTGCCAAGCACAAGCTCGCCAAGCCGGTCGGACCAGTCGGCGTACAAGGTATCGCGCTCTGCCTCGCGGATTCGCTGCTGGATTACCTGTTTGGCCGTTTGAACCGCAATACGACCAAAGTCCTTGGGGGTCATCTCAATGCGAACGATGCCACCAATCTCCGCCGCTGGATCTCCTTGGCGGGCCTCCGACAACTCGATCTCCGTACGTCGGTCTTGGGCTACTTCAACAACCTTCTTCTCCGCAAAGACCCGCGCCTTGCCCGTATTCGGGTCAATCCGGACGATGACGTCCTCTGCAGCGCCAAAGTTGCGCTTGTAGGCCAACACCAGCGCCTGTTCGATGGCTTCAAGCACGACTTCTTTGGAGAGATGCCGTTCCGAACTGATCTGAGTTATGGCTACCAGAAAGTCGTTCTTCAAGTCAGATCTTCCTCCCACCGCACATACCAGACAAGCCGACGACTACTAAGAAGAAAAGTGGGGTTGCCCCACTTTTCAGCGGTACGTCTTCGAATGACTCTAGTATATCATTGTTGTCGAAATTCTGCAAATTGGCTCCGTCCCAGCGGCCGTAGGAGCCCGGATTCGCTGGATGAAGGTCGTCTGTCCATGAGTGGCCCCCGTGATTGGTTTGACAGGACGCCCTTGATCCGCTATTATGGACAATCGCCGCCTGAGTGGTTGCGGCGCATATCTCGGCGCCGCTCGTCGTGCGCTGGCATCGGATGGAAGCGGCTCAGTTGTTGTGCGGTCGCACACCGGTCTTTCGCTTCCAACAAAGCATGTCTCTGACGAGGAGTGCATGAAACTATCGGTCCTGATCTCAGTCTTGAATGAAGAGCATACCGTAATGCAGATGCTAGAGCAGGTCCTGGCAGTCCCGGTGGAAAAGGAGTTGGTCGTCGTTGACGATGGCTCATCCGATAAGACTTGGGAGGTCCTGCAGCAGCTCCACGATCCCAGGGTACGGACCTACAGACATAAGACCAATCTGGGAAAAGGAAGCGGCATCCGCACGGCTCTGGAACATGCTACAGGCGACTGGGTAATCATCCAGGATGCTGATCTGGAGTACGATCCTAACGACTACCCCAGGCTTATTGCACCCATTCTGGATGGCCGTGCCCAGGTTGTCTATGGTGCGCGCGATCTGGATCGCCAGTCGTTGACTTTCCGTCTCGGCAACAAGTTCCTGACCTGGTGCACAAATGTGCTCTATAGTGCCAAGATATCCGACATGGAGACCTGCTACAAGCTCATGCCTCGCGAAGTGATGCTTAGCCTAGGCCTACTCCCGACCCGCTTCCAGATTGAGCCCGAAATCACGGCCAAACTGCTGCGCCGTGGATACAAGATCTATGAGGTTCCCATCTGGTACAAGCCACGCAAGGCCAAGAAGCTCAGCGCCTGGAAGGATGGTCTGCCCGCGCTGTGGACCTTGATCAAGTATCGGTTCGCCTCTGTCTAGCCCGGTCAGGTTTCAAGCCCAACCGTCATCCTAGACGATGCCACGATCGCGCCACAGTGCCACCTGCGCGGCCGCGTAGCCCAGTTCCGCGAGTATCTCCTCGGTGTGTTGGCCAAGCCGTGGAGCGCGACTATGTGATGCCCCCTTTGCCGCGAACGGTGTGAGGAGCACTCCATCACGAAACATCTGCCGGTGGTCTACCTGGGGGTGCCGAATGGACTCCGAGACCGTGAGCACAGGCTCGCAGCAGCAGTCTGCCTCCGCCAAGACCGCAGCCCACTGTTCTCGCGTACGCCCACGGAAGAGCGCGGCCACATCTGCTATGAGGCTACTCTGAGAAGTCTCGCCCTGCCGCGTGCTCCATTCTTCTCTCCCGACCGCCATACAGAACGCCTGCCAGATGTGCGGCTCAAGAGCTGCCAGAGCGACATGCTTGCTATCCGCAGTCTCGTATACATGATAGCAGGCCTGTCCGCCAGAGAGCCAGAGGTTGCCTCTCTGCGGATCACGTCCTCGAGCGAGCATCTCGGCCAAGGGCAAAGCCAGAAGAGAGAAAGTGCTATCGAGCAGGGAAACGTCGAGGTGCTGTCCCATGCCAGTGGCCGACCGTTGCAGTAGCGCCGCAATCACCCCCAAGGTCGTCCAGAGCGCCGCTGCAAGATCGGCAAGCGGGATGGGGAGTATTGTTGGAGGCGTCGCTGCGGCTCCCATGAGGTCGAGCAGACCCGATGCGGCCAAGAGACTCAGGTCGTGGCTGGAACGCTCGTGGAAGGGGCCAGACTGGCCATAGCCAGAAACGGAGACGTAGACAAGCTGAGGGCTGCAGGGCCGAAGTGTCTCGTACTGCAGGCCCAGACGTGCCACCACCGCAGGCAAAAAACCCTGCAGCAGCACGTCCGATCGCGCAGCCAACCGCAGAAGTATCGCCTGGCCCTCCGTTGTCTTCAGGTTCAACGTCATGCTTCGCTTGTCACGATTGACCAACTCAAACAGGTGACGGCCGCCGCTCTGCACTGGTACGTCGCGCATGGGATCACCACATCCTGGCTGCTCGATCTTTAGTACCTCAGCACCAAGATCTCGCAAGATCAACGATGCAAATGGCCCAGGCATCCAACGTGTGAGGTCGAGGATGCGCGTACCCTGCAGCACTGTTGAGAGCATTGCACCATCTCCTGACGCGAGCCGTGCGGCGGAAGGCTCGCAACATGATCCCATCCGGTATCAACAATGGGGGAGGTCCTTGCCCATTGTAGTGCGACAAGAGGCCAGCCCGCAAGCTTTGCTTGGACAGCTCGATATGGTGGAGGTGCTGACGCAGCCAGGCGATGCAACTCCCGCCAGTAACCTACATGCCTGGCCAAACTATGCTCGTGCAGAGGTCTGGATCGGCCAGCCAGTTTGACCGAAGGTGCCATAAGCTGTAGGATAGGGGTCAGCCTCTGCGGCGCGTGCATACCAGACCATCCACCCCTGATGCATGATCCGCGGGCCAATCTCTTCCAGGAGTAGGACGATGGAGCATCACATCCGCTGCAATCCGGAAGATATCGCCAGGTATGTCTTTGTGCCCGGCGATCACGATCGGGCCAAGAAGATCGCCGCTCAGTTCGATTCCGCACGTGTGGTCAGCGAGAGCCGTGGATACCTGGTCTATAGCGGCACTGTGGCGGATATTCCGATGACCGTCTCATCGACGGGGATGGGCGGCCCACAGGTAGCGATCGGCCTGGAAGAACTCGCCCACATGGGTGCGAATACATTCATTCGCGTTGGATCGTGCGGCACCGTCCAGGATCACATCCAGGTCGGCGATCTGGTCATACCCACCGGCGTATACCGGGCTGGTGCGACCGCTAACCATTACCTTCCACCGGCCTTCCCTGCGGCGCCAAGCTGGCAGGTGCTCACGGCGCTCGTGGGCGCAGCCAGCGCCTTAAGCGTCCACGCACACGTAGGAATTGGCTCCAGCTGGGATGCCTTCTACGCAGAGACTGACCCTGCCCTGCTCCAGAAACTAAAGACGGCTGGGCTGCTCGCACTGGAGATGGAGTGTGACACACTATTCGTGATTGCCAGCTTCCGCGGATGGCGTGCTGGAGCAATCCTGGCCTGCGATGGCACATCGCGAGAGACCAAGCCAGAGTCAGGAGCGGAAGCATTCCGACGGGGCGAGGAGCTGGAGATCAGCATCGCGATCGAGGCCATGAAAGCGATTGCACTGGCGGATCGCGCGGCGAACAACTAATGCGGCTAACGGGATCAAGGAGGCAAGCGAGCTGATGGAATTCCACATCCGCTGTGATGCGAAGGATATTGCGCCCTATGTCTTTGTTCCTGGCAGCCATGATCGCGCTAGATCTATCGCTGCCCACATGGACAACGTCCGGCAGATCAGTCAGAGCCGTGGGTATCTTGTGTATACGGGTTTCTTTGACGGAGTGCGCATGACGGTCTCTTCCACAGGTATGGGTGGGCCGACGACGGCGATTGCCATCGAAGAGCTTGGACATGTGGGTGCTAGGACCTTCATGCGCGTAGGTTCGTGCGGCACCTATCAAGAGCAGGTCGACTGTGGGGATGTGGTCATCTCAACAGGCATCTTCCGCGCTGGCGGCACGGCCAACCACTATCTGCCCATTGAGTTCCCGGCAGTGCCGGACTTTGCGGTAACGAGGGCATTGGTGAGGGCCGCCGACGCTCTTGGCTTGAAGGTGCACGTTGGTCTCGGTTCGGCTGGAGATGCCTTCTATGCCCCACGAGAACAGGGACAGAGGGAGCTCCTGCAGGTAGCCGGCGTGATGTCCGCCGAGATGGAGAGCGACACATTGTTCGTGATTGCCGCCCTGCGTGGCTGGCGGGCAGGGGCGCTCTTTGCCGTTGACGGCACCGCCAAGCAGACCAAGCCGGAATGGTGCGATGCAGCCTTCAAGCAGGGAGAAGAGAATGCCATTCGTATTGCGCTCGCCGGCATGAGGGACATTGCTCACGCAGATGCTACGCTGCGAAACTAGACTCTCTAGCGCTGCCTAGTATCTTGTGGCGCGTCGTAGCTGGATTGCAGGTCAGGGGGACAGCTGACCACGCGAGGAGCCGGCGCGCCCTTTGTTATACCGTCACCAGAGGAGGTTTTGGCTTTGACCACAAAGAATGTAATCATCGATTGCGACACCGGCGTCGACGATGCAATCGCGCTCCTTATCGGCCTGCAGTCGAAGGCGCTGAATGTCCTGGGTATCACCTGCGTCGGCGGAAACGTGCCGCTGGACAACGTGGTGCGGAACACACTCGTAGTCGTCGAACACTCAAGAGCTCATGTGCCTGTGTTTCGTGGCTGCGCCCAGCCGCTGCTTGTGCCTCTACAGACGGCCAAGTATGCCCACGGCTCGGACGGCCTTGGGGACATAGGCTTCCCGGATCCCCAGCTTACTGAGCAGACGGAACATGCGGTCGATTTCATCGTCCGTACGGGGATGGACTTCCCAGAGCCAGTTGACCTCATTACCCTAGCGCCGCTCACCAACATCGCATTGGCACTGGTCCGCGAACCTCGGCTCCAGGAAAAGATCCGGTCGCTGACGATGATGGCCGGAGGGATCGGCTTTGGCAACTCGACAGCTTTTGCCGAGTTCAATGTATGGGTTGACCCAGAGGCCGCGGACATCGTGTTTCGCTCACATATTCCCAAGACGATGATTGCCCTGGATCCGATCAATCAGTACAGCAAGATCGATGCTAGTGTGATCGAGCGAATTGAGCGCGGCAGCGCGCCTTGGTGCAAGATGGCGGGAGCCCTGCTTCGGCATGGACTCGAGCGTTGGAAGGGGCCGGTAAGTCCCCCTGATGCCGCAGCCATGGCGGTGGCCATTGAGCCCTCCACAGCCACCAGCAAGGAGTACCCTGTCATGGTTGAGACCAGGGGCCAGTACACGCGCGGCATGACTGTGGTGGACCGTCGTCGCTGGCGAGGAGAGTCAACGGCAGCACAGCCCAACGTGCATGTGGTGGAGACCATCGATACGTCCCGCTACCATCAGTTCGTGCTCGATACGCTGCTTGGAGCGCACTGAACACCCAATAAGCCAGGAGGATTCAAATGGAGTCGACAGGAAATTGGCCCAAGTGGCGCAGAGAGGCCGCGGACTACGTGAGGTCCAAGTGCTCGGTCACGCCTCAGATCGGCCTCATTCTGGGCTCGGGGCTGGGACCGCTGGCAGACGAGATCGAGGCGCAAGCTGTGATCCCCTACAAGGATGTCCCGCACATGCCCGCATCCACCGTACAGGGGCACCAAGGCGAGTTTGTCATTGGCACCCTCGAGGGCAAGACGGTCATGGCCATGAAGGGACGAGTGCACTACTACGAAGGCTACAGCATGCAAGAGATAGCTTTCCCGGTGTGGCTCATGCGCACCCTTGGTGCAACCCACCTCATCGTCACTTGCGCCGCCGGAGGAGCCAACCGCTCGTTTTCGGCCGGAGATCTCATGGTCATCGTTGACCATATCAACTGGATGTTCGACAACCCCTTGATAGGCCCCAGTGACGATGACCTAGGGACCCGGTTCCCTAGCATGGGCGAGGCCTATCCCTGGGAGCTTGTGGAGTTGGCGCAGAAGGCCGCGGATTCAGTGGGGATCAGAGTTCAGCGCGGTGTATACATCGGCACTACTGGCCCGTACTACACAACGATGGCTGAAGGCCAGCTCTTTCGCCTTCTGCATGCCGATGCGGTGGGCATGTCGACCGTGCCCGAGGTAATTGCCGCGACGCATGCCGGCATGAAGACGCTTGGGATCGCCGCGATCACCGACGTGTCGAACGATCCCAAAGCAGGCAAACGCGGCATCCTCACCCACGAGGAGGTCTTGCGCACTGCCAACGCCATCGGGCCCAAGTTCGTCAGGCTTATGAAAGCGATCATCAGGCAGCTAGACCCTGGCCCGGCGCAAGCCCAATAGAGAGGACGCCACGAATGAGAGTGTACTGCGCTGGACCGCTTTTCACTCCATATGAGCGCGACTTTATGTCGCAGTGCGGCAAGCATTTGCGCGAGCACGGCATTGAGGCCTTTGTACCGCATGAGAGTCCCCGACCAGAGCTGCCCCCACAGGTTCTGGACCTCTTGCGTGCGCGCAATCTGATTGCCAAGGACGATCTGATCTCCAGACCGCTGCGCGAGCTCGTCTCGGAGCTAACCAAGTCGGGCAGACTGGATCCCAAAGACCTGGAACCCATCCTTGGCACCTCTGCGAAGCGGTGCTACGACAATGACTTTGGGGCAATTGCTGCATCAAATGCTATGCTTGCGGTGGTCAACGGGCCGGAGGTCGATGATGGCACTGCCTGCGAGATTGGCATTTTCTACGGTCTGAAGCAGAGCGACGCAGGCAAGCTGGGCATCGTCGCATTGCAGCAAGACTGGCGGACAGAAGATCCACCACACGAGGGCAAAGGGCTGAACGCCTTCGTGTTGGGTTGCGTACTGGAGGTCGGGCAGGTTTGCCACTCGTTAGAAGAGGCAACTCGACATCTTCTGGCTTGGCAGGCTCAGCTCGAGCAGGGTGGAGGCAACAAATGAAGGTGTACTTCGCAGGGCCGCTGTTCACCCCATACGTTCGCGACTTTCTCTCGGCGCATGCACAGATCATGCGCGACAGGGGTATCCAGCCATTCGTCCCTCATGAGAGCTTTAGCCCCGTGATCTCCGACGAGAGGGCGCAGTGGCTGTTGGCCAAGGGCTTAATTAGCGAGGAACAACTGGTGCACAGGCCGCTGCCGCAACTGGCCAACGAGCTGCTCCGCCAGGGCAAGGTGACAAGAGAGGCGCTTGGTTTGTCACCGATGACCCCGCAAAGCGTGTTCGACCGCGACATGGAAGGGCTGGCCAGCGCCAATGCCGTCGTGGCCTTGCTTGATGGTACCCAGGTCGACGATGGTACGGCATGCGAGATTGGCATATTCCACGCCCTGTCCCTGAGAGACCCA
>DIVN01000134.1 GCA_002435875.1 Anaerolineales bacterium UBA6131 | reverse complement strand
CCAAAAGGGAAAAAGCCCCGCCGTCATCAGTAGCCCTAAGAACCCTGACCTTCGAAGCACCTTCCGGCAGAGGGCTGTTGTCCAAGCGAATCGCCACCAGCCGCCTACCGACCGCCTGCAACCGCACGAGCGCTGCCAGCAGCTCGTCAGACAACGAGGCGCTGACAACGACCACAGTAGCGCCCCACGGCAACCTGCCACTCTCCCGCAACAGAAGGTCCTCAATGGAAATGGTTGACAGCACCGAAATAGCGGCCAAGGCTTCCAAGATATGCATTAGCTGATCCGGACTCCGGCTCGGAAGCACCTTCAGAGCCTGGTCTGACTGCGGCCAACACCCATTGGCCAAGAGGCCCACAGACAACCGCATTTCGCTGGCTGCTGCCGCAACCGATGCGGCTATGCTGATAACTTGCTCCAGAAGCGCAGGCATAGTCCCCTGCCAGTATTTAGGCAGTGTCACCATGTTGAGAAAGATGACCAAGTGATGCGATGTCGTAGGTTCGTACGCCCTAACCTGCAAGGTTTGCCGGCGGGCAGTAGCTGTCCAATGAATCCTCTTCAGAGGATCCTGCCAGTTGTAAGGACGCACACCAATCGTGCGGTTAGGATCCTCGAACAGCCGCCGATCTGCACGGACGTCCCCCAGCGGTTCTTTGGAAGGCAGCTCTAACCCTCTTATTGGCTTGATTGCGGGGTACACAACTAGCCACTCCACCAGAGGACGTTCGTCGCAGGAGCGAAACAAGCCAAACAGGTCACCCGACTGCAGACGAGCCGGACCAAAGGGGAAAAACCCACGGCGCTCACAACGCAACTGATAGTGCCATTCAGCCTTCTCAAACCAGCGAAGTGACATTACGGTACTCAGCAGCGCAACCTCTGGCTTTGTAGAAACCTGCACCTCGCCGTTGAGCACCGTCACCCCGGTGGAGCACTCATCATCAATACGAAGATAGCTGATCGGCAATGGCTTGTGATTGGCAGCAACCAGGTGCATATCGACGGTCTCGCCGAGAAATGCTCGCTTCTCACTGAATGACCGTCGGTACTCGACCCCCCTTAGACTTCGCGCGCTCCATAGCCAGCCCAGCCCGCCAGTAACAACTAGCAGCACCGCCACCGAAACCAACCCTTGTTGCTGGAAGAGAAGACCGATGCCAATGGCAAAAGCGGCCAGTGCCATCCAGTTCTCGTTGAACATCACCCCTCCACGGGGACTGCAACCGACTCGACAACCTCTGCGATCACCTCGGCTGGCGTACGACCACGCAGACGAACCTGCGGCCGGATGATGATGCGGTGGGTCAGCACGGCTGGCGCCAAATACTTCACATCATCCGGGATTACAAAGTCGCGACCCCGCGTTGCAGCCAGAGCTTGTGCCGCACGATAGAGCGCGAGGCTACCCCGAGGACTCGCACCAAGTTGAACTGCAGGGTGTTCACGTGTACCGCGGACCACACGCACCAAGTACTCCCGTACCGACTGCTCCACCTTGACAGTACGAACCTGCTCTTGCATCTGCAGCAGCGTCGCCGAGCTGATCACTGGTTGCATGGCCTCAAGCGGATCATCCTGTCGGTAACGCATCAAGATGGCGTTCTCATCCATTTCCGAAGGATAGTCCAGTCGAATCTTCATGAGAAAGCGATCCACCTGCGCCTCCGGCAATGGGAAAGTCCCCTCCAACTCTATCGGATTCTGCGTGGCCATCACCAGAAACGGCCGCGGCAGAGCAATGGTGTCGACGTCCAGACTAACCTGGCGCTCTTGCATAGCCTCTAACAGGGCAGCTTGCGTCCGCGGCGTGGCGCGGTTGATCTCATCCGCCAGCACGATCTGAGAAAAGACAGGGCCTGGCCGAAACTGAAACTCCTGAGTCTTTTGATTAAAGTAGTAAATACCAGTGACATCCGAGGGCAGTAAATCTGGAGTAAACTGGATGCGTTGAAAAGAACAGTCCAACGAACGTGCCAGCGCCTTTGCTAAGGTAGTCTTGCCCGTACCTGGCACATCCTCAATAAGCAAATGCCCTTCGCAGAGGAGGCCGACAATGGCCAACTCGACAGCACTGCCTTTGCCAATAACCGCCCTCTCAACATTGGCGATCACACCCTGCATAGCATCCTGTATTGACATACGCGCAGCTTCCTCCCCGTGCAAACTCACGATCGTGTGTCCGTAGAACCCCTGGTCGTCGACAAGAGTTCAAGCGCTGAATCCGCCAAAAAAGGAAAGCGACCTCGAGCTTCCCGTCGAGGTCGCACCTGTACAGTGTGTTGACACTTGTTTCCAAGCGCACGCACGTGTGCCGCGCCCCGCTGCGGCACACGTGCGCACACCGCATCCTAGAATGGAATCTCCTCCTCAGCCTCGGGCGCGCCTGGCCCTGGTGCCTCCACGGACTCGCCTCGCTCGCCGCGTCCGCCCAAGAACTTTACCGTGCGCGCGGTAAGCTCCAACCTAGCACGAGGTTCACCGGAGGTCTTGTCGCTCCACGTAGACACATCGATGTCGCCTTCCACCAGCACCAGGCGACCTTTCGACAGATACTGATTGCACAACTCGGCCAGCTTGCGCCATGCCGTTACGCGAAACCAGGTGGTCTTCTCTTGGGCCTGGCCATCCCCACTGGTCCACTTACGAGTCGATGCGATGTTAAAGCTCGTAACTGGCGTGCCATCAGCCGTGTAACGCATCTCCGGATCACGGCCCAAGTGCCCAACAACGACCGTATTCTGGTACATCGCCCCTCCTTATGCGGATCGGTCAGCGACACTCTCCTAGACATATTCTATGGCACAGCACCCATGTTGTCAATAAGGCACCTGCCTTGTACAACGCAGGCCATGTGACAAACGCTGCAAAGCAGCCGCTCTTGCACCCGGGTTGGTTATCTCATCCCTCAGCGAACTGGCCAACGCCCCACATGTGTTATACCTGCGCGCTCCCACAATTGTCGACTTCGCTCGCCAGCCTCCTGTAGAATCCTATCTTCGTCCATGGTGAGCACCCGCCCATCCCGTACCACCACTCTGCCGCCGATCACCACCATCGTAACGTCAGAGCCCGCGGCAGCATACACGAGTGTCGAAACGGGGTCTGTACAGGGTGTTGTGTGAGGTCTATCGAGATCAAACACGACAAAGTCGGCGTGCTTCCCGACCTCTAGTGAGCCAATGTGATCCTGCAGCCCCATCGCGCGCGCCCCGCCAATCGTGGCCATCTCAAGCACAGCCTCGGCAGGGAGGGCCAACGGATCCAGAGTACGCGCCTTTTGTAGATACGACGCCAGCCGCATCTCGCGGACCAAGTCATAGGTGTTATTGCTCGGGCCCCCGTCTGTGCCCAATGCGACATTCACGCCAGAACTCAACATCTCCGCAATAGGTGCAATACCCGACGCCAGCTTGGAATTGGAGGCTGGGTTGTGGGCAACGTGTGTGCCCGTCCGTGACAGAATTCCGATATCTTGGGCATCCATCCATACCGCGTGTACCAACAAGACCTGCGGGCCGACCAAACCCGCGCTCTCGGCAAACTCGGCCGGCGACAATCCGTATTTGTCTTTCAAGAACGTGCGATCGGCCTGAACCTCTGCAAGATGAACGGTGATACCCATCTGTCTCTGGCGAGCCAGCTCGGTGATCTGACGATAAAGTTCCAGAGAGACTCCTCCAGGAGTACGCGGCCCGAACCATACCTTGAGGCGCCCATCACCTGCCCCATCCCACTTGTCATGCATCGCCAGGGTATCGCGCAAGGTGGTATCTCTGTCCTCGACCATTCCGGGGTACATCCAGTTGTCTCGCGTCGCATATGTGCTCGTATCCATCACGATTTTCGCAAGTGCAGCGCGGATCCCAGAGGAGAGCACGACCTCTGCGATTCCGTCAAAGCCATATCTTCCTGCCAGCATCGACTCCACGAAAGCGGTGGTGCCTGACTTGAGCATCTCAAGAATGCACAGTTCCGCACTGGCCCGCCCATCATCTTCCGTGTAGTTGCCCTGCAACACCCACACACGCTTGCCCAGCCAATCAATCAACTCCATGTCATCGGCACACCCGCGAATCATCGCCTGAGCCAGATGCACATGCGCATTCACCAGGCCTGGTATGACCACGCGCCCCTGGAGGTTAGTGCGCCGCGCCGCAGGATACTGCGCCAAGAGCTCCGCACTGGTACCAATCGCAGAGATACGCCCACCTTCAACCGCCAGAGCTCCATCCCTGATGATCTGCCTTCTTGCATCGACAGTGATCAGCGTACCATGCTCGAATATCACTTTGCTTCCTTCCTCCTATGTCGGGCGGGCCCAACCAGGTCTACCACCCCTACTTCGATCAGCCCAGGCTCTGCACGCATATCACACGGCCCTGCCAACCTGAATTCGCGCCCGGCCGACTGCACGTCCGTGGCACACCAGCAGCAGCCTGCTGGTGTCTGCTCGGCGCTGCCACATCGCGAAGAGTGCCTGGCTTCCCCGCCCGGAAACGACCTTATCAATAACCCAACTCGCGAATGCGGTGTTCGCTGATGCCAAAGTGGTGAGCAACCTCGTGAACCACGGTCCGCGCTACCTGCTCGCGAAGCTCCGCCAGCGACCCGCTGATGCTCAACAACGGCCCACGGTACAGGGTAATGCGGTCTGGCGTGACAAGCGTATAGTGCAGGCCTCGCTTGGTGAGCGGTACGCCTTCATAAAGCCCCAACATTTGTCGGCCAGGCTCAAGTCCTGCACGTAATACCTCAGATTGGTCGGGCCACTCTCCTATAAACACCGCAACGTTCTCCAGATGACTGCGAATCTCGGTCGGAAGCTCCTCAAGCGCCGCCCGCACCAAATCCTCGAACTCAGCGCGCTCCACTTCTCGCAAGCCAGGCCTCCTGATACAAGAGCCCGAACGAGTGGCGAGGTTTCTCAACGCCACCAGCGGTAGTCGTGGCTCATGGCCGCTCGAAAATCATCCTGGACCGGCATCAAGTCACAGAACGACCAGTCGTCGTCACGCGACCACCGGTACAGTATCAGAGAGCGGATGCTCTGATGAGTCGGGTCCTGGTTCCAGCGATCGATCTCGGCATAGGCCGTCTGCGCCCATCTTGTGTTAGCCTGTGCCCATGGGTCTCCCTGGTTTGTCTCCGTTATGTACACTGGCAACCCACGCATGCTGGCTGGAATGCACTCGAGGAATTGTCGATAGGTCCGGAAATGGTAATATCGATCCTCGAACGGCGCATCCATGCAATTCTGCGCGCTGATCAGTCGAGGATCTGCTCCATGAGTATACGTATGCAGGGCAATTCCATCGCAGTCTCCCTCAAGCAGTACGAGGAGGTCCGCAAGGTACCGGATCCAGTCGCCTCTTTCGTTGTCGGGATACTTGAGGCTATCGTTCCATGGTGCGACGGCGCCCACTACTACTTGATCGTCGGCATGACCTGCACGCGCATGAATCTCAGAACGGCACTGGCGAAAGCAGTCAGCATAGCTGCTGGGGAGAATCGCCTGTCCTTCCGGACCGCCCGGCCATTCGTACGGATGATTCATCTCATTCGCGATAATCCAGATATGACAGCCGTAGGAGTGCTCGACAAAGTTCCCACAACGTACGGCAAACTCGCGATATTCCTCATCGTTGTCGCCCACCTCAGGCAGCGTGCCAGGGAAATCGCTGCCTCGATGATAGCTGTGGTTGAGGCGCACCAGCACGCCATAGCCGGACGTCTCAAGGTCGCGGTAGTATCCTCCGCTTAGATCATGAGGGTTACGCCCGATTTCCTCCGTCGCCAGAATCCAACCCTTCTTGCCCATCTCGGCCATCAAATGCTCACCGCCGCGATCATGAATCCCAAAGATGAAGGGCGATTCGCCGGCCGGCAGTGGTCCAAGAGTCACTGGATCCGGAATAAGCAGGCGCTGCCCTGCGCGCAAGAGTGAAGGATTGGCAATGCCGTTAAAGTGGGCGATGGTCCAATATCTGGCCGCGTCCTCGTAGAATCGGAGTGCAAGTGCACTCAGAGAGTCCCCTGCACGAACAGTGTACGCAAACGTTCGCTCGGGCCAGGAGCCCACCCATCGAGAGACAAGCGCATAAAGCCACTCAGTCATCGTCGTGCCCTCGAAGGCAGCGCGCGCCTTGAAACGACGGTGAGTACTGGCATCGATATCAGCACTAACGGTCACCTTGGGGACGCCCATGGGGAGGGGGATTGCCGGCGCAAGCCCTTGTGGTTGGCTATGCGGTTCGGGTATCATGAGCTCTGTGCCGGCCTGCAACAGCATAGGGTACGGTATGTTGTTGAAATGTGCGATAGTCAGATACAGGTCGGGATTGTTGTAGTAGCACTCGGAGATCGACTGCAGGCTCTCACCACTTGCCACGAGATGCACGGCATAGTCCTCTCCCCACGCGCCAAGCCAATCTCCCACGATTTCCGTCAGCACGTCGCCGAGCGAACTGCTCAAGTGCTCAACGCGAGCGCGGAAGCGACGATACAGGGATTGCTCTAGATCGATCGAGATTCGACGGGCGGCCATTTCTATACCTCAACATCAAGCAACAAGCTCAAGTGCACCTGTCTCTGCGACATAGCCACTAGAACCTCCCGGCCCAAACGCACAAGAACCCAAGTCACTTGAGCTGGGCATCAGAGCCAGAGCCGAAACAATGGACAGGCGACAACAAGGCCTTTGGAGGACGCTGTTGGACGCATAGGCCAGACACTGGCTCAATTCTTTCCTAGAGCCGAGCCGAACCGCCGGCTGAACAGATTAGCGATACGGACTAGTGATCGCTGCGACACCTTACATGATCCGCGCCCGGCGCCGACGCAAGCGCTAGCGGCTGGATCCATCGGATGTACTTCATGCCCTACGGTCCACTCTCTAACGAAGGTTTTCCGCCAGCCAGCGCTGGCGTCTCAGCGCAACACGCGCTCATCACCCACGCGCCTAGTGACCCGCCGCTCATCCAGGTGCTCCAGCAGCGCTTGGGCATACTTGCGGCTGGTGCCGAACATGTCGCGAACCTCAGCCAGAGTGATACGCTGGTGTTCACGCAAATGCCGCAGGACCATTTCACACATGGTCTGATAGGCATCTGCCGAGAATGCAATAGTCTCACTGACACGGACCAGCTCTCCTTGCTCGATCAGCGCGGCCAACACATCCACACCCACCACCGCTTCACTCTCGGATATGCTTGGCGGTGCGTACGGACTCTTGGCAAACGCGTCGAGAAGCTGCTTGATATGACGCTGCTGTTCACTGCTGAACGCAACGCGATGTTGGGCGAGGGAAACCACGGCTTCGGTGTCAAGGACGTTGCCCTGTGCTGCAGCCATGGCCGCCAGCTGGGCAAAGGCACGCGGCGCCAGGCCCATACGGCTCTTCAACTCCTCACGAGGCATGCCGCTGCGCAGAGGATAACGCTGATGGTAGTCGCGCAGTGCGGATTGCATGCGACGTAGCAGAGCATCCCACTGGGTGGCTGTGAGCACATACCCCGCACTCTTTGCCACATCCTCGATCTGCAAGCTCACCGCGGGGTCGAGCACCACTGCGCGGCCATCTCCGATCAGCATTAACAGTGTCTCGCTGGCTAGCACCGCACCCAGGCTGCTCGTCTTCAGCAGCGAGCCAAGCTCGGCAATCTGTTCGCGCTCGAGTTCCTGCAGCAGTACCTCATCCGCGGAACCATGTGCCAGAGCCTCCAAGCGCTGCAGGACCTCGGTGCGCTGACGACGGTGACGACGTTGCGGATTCGGATCAACAATGGCCCCACCGCCAAGCGTCATGCTGGGCGACGGAGACCGCACAATGAACCGATCTCCCTTGACTGCTGCGACTGGCTGCGAGAGTGCCAATTGCACCCAACCGGCCTCTCCCGGCTCAATTCGTTTGCCATCCAGGATACGCACCCGTGCCTCGCATTGCGCCGCCCCGACAAAAAAGTCAAGTACTGCCCCATGAGCAAGGGGCTGAGGGCTCCTGGGCAGTAGCTCCAGCCGCACATCCAGCAGTGTAGTCGGCTGCAGCCAACCTGGCCTGGTCAATACATCACCCCGCAGCAGCTCATCTCGGCTGACGCCAGTCAAGTTGACAGCCAGCCGTATGGAAGGAGAAGCCGCCTCCACCTTTTGCTTATGCGTCTGCAGACCTCGAATCCGCGCCCTCCAGCCCTTAGGGAGGATCTCAACTTCCTCGCCGCTGCGCAAAGGCCCATCAATGAGCGTGCCCGTCACCACAGTGCCAAAGCCAAGAACTGAGAAGACGCGGTCAATCGGCAGTCTTGGACGCCCGACATCGCGGCGAGGTGAGGGTGCCTGCAACAAGCGGTCGAGCTCTTGGACTAGGTCGTCCAGCCCCTGACCAGTCCGTGCCGAGACGGGAATCACCCTGGCCTTCTCAAGTACCGAGCCAGCCAGTTCTTGAGTAACCTCTTCCTCTACCATGTCAAGCCACTCGGGGTCGTCAACCAGATCGCTCTTGGTCAACGCCACCACTCCATCTCGAACTTGCAGCAGGTCTAGAATGGCAAGATGCTCGCGCGTCTGCGGCATGAAACCCTCGTCGGCGGCAATCACCAGCAAGGCTAGATCGATTCCGCCAACGCCAGCCAGCATGTTCTTGATAAAGTCCTCATGTCCGGGCACATCCACGACACTGACCTCGAGCCCGCTTGGCAACGTTAGCCAGGCGAACCCGAGGTCAATGGTCATCTCCCGTTCTTTCTCCTCCTGCAGGCGATCGGGATCGATCCCTGTAAGAGCGCGGACGAGGGTCGATTTTCCGTGATCTACGTGCCCCGCGGTGCCAATGACGCGCATCTACCCTTTTCCACGTCTCTTGAGCAGACCGTTCATGAACTCAGCATGTCCCTGTGCAAATCGGGTCCACACGTCCCACAGTTGTGTCACGACCGACTCGACATGGTTCTTCAGCTGGTCGAGTCGCTCATCGAGCCGTGTCAGCGTCTCTGCAATCTGCAGGGTCCGGTCTTCAGACTGCTGCAATCGGGCGTTTTGTTGACCATCTACGCGTGCTTGGTTGTCCTGCCACTCACGGAGCTCCGCGCGCTGCCTTTCAGCCGTAAGTCGCTGGACCTCAGCCATCTCCTTGCCCTGCTGTCGAACCTGTCGCTCCAGCTCTCTCAACTCGTACATGGTCTGGCGGTTGCGCTCAAAATTGGCCGAGAACTCCTCCATCTGAGCAGACCAACGAGCAACAGGTACCTGGGCCGCGGCGATTTGCTTGCCCAGTTCATCGATCAAGCGCGCCTGATCCTGCTGCTTGACCTGGATGGCATCAACATCTGAACGACGCCGCTTGCCGAACTCCTCGACCGCAGACTGAAGCGGATCGATCCTGGCCTCAAGGCGTGGGCCGAGTGCCTCCAGAGCAGCCCGTAGCTGTATGTCGACGTTGCGCAGATCCTCAACGCTCAACCTGAGATCCGACAACCCATCACGCAAAGTCTGAGTGTTCTGCTCAAGCAATTCGATGCGAGGAGGCTGCGCACTGACACGCTTGGAAGTGTCAGAAATGCCCGCTATAGCCTCAGTCAGTTGACTACGGAGTTTGCTGTCTTCGTCACGCAGCGTGGCGATCGTGTTCTCATACGAGCCTAGCGACTCTACCCTCTCCTGCACTTGACGAATGATCCTGGCAATGACTTCAGTCTCTTGAGTCTCTACCTGCGCTCGTCTACCCTCGGAACTGTCCGCCTGCACTGCCTGGCGGGTGAGCACATTCGTCAGCTCGCTGCGAATGCCTTGAATGGAGCTCTCTAGTTGCCCCATGCGCGGCAACTGGCCCTCGATCCTTGCCAACATGGCTTGGATCTCCTGCAGCTGCCGCGCTTGCTCTGTCAGTTGTGCTTTGTGGACGTCAATCTGGCTCTGCAACTGCATCAAGAGCGATTTGTCTTTGCGATGTTCTTCGTCGAGCCAGGTCAGCAATTGGGAGGCCTGGTTAAGATCCAAGTTCACCTCCTGGTTTGTGTGATTGAGGTAGTGGAAGCTTCTGGAATGACTGTGGTCTTGATTGCTGGCACTCTACCTTCCGCGACAGGGCCACCGGAATCTGAAACTGCCTGCCAGATCTGCTAAGCCAGGGACTACACAGGCAATGCCCCAGCAACGTGTCCGTCGCACTCCACCCTCAGTCCACAGAGCTGAGAGGAGGCGGGAAGCCAAGTCATTATACTGAGGGCCAACACATTTTGCACAATCCATCCACGCTACTATAATTCGAACCTCTGGAGAGGTCGCATAGTCCGGTCTAGTGCGCACGATTGGAGATCGTGTAGGCGATGAGCCTCGCGGGTTCAAATCCCGCCCTCTC
>DIVN01000261.1 GCA_002435875.1 Anaerolineales bacterium UBA6131 | reverse complement strand
CTTGGCCAGCAGGGCCAGGGTCGACGCGCCGAAAGAAAAGCCCAACACAACTTCGGCGTCGCCCGTCAGCCAGTAGATGATGGTCATGCCGATGATCGCCAATCCGACCGTGGCCAGTCCCATGACCGCTCCACCGTAGAAGTAGACACGAAAGGCGTTCTTGAGACTGTCCTTTGAAGCAACTGCTGTGCGCACGTTCGCAGCCACGGCGATGTTCATGCCGAGATAGCCTGCCAGGGCAGAACACAATGCTCCAAACAGAAACGCCCCAGCCATCGCAGCGCCCCGCAATGGGTTGAACTCAACCATGCCCGTGCCCAACTGTTCAATATCGAACGCAAAGGCCGCAGCAAGAAGAAGCCCTACACCAACGGCCAGCAGGGCGAGCGCACTGTAGAGTCGCCAAAGATAGGATCTCGACCCGTCGCGGATCCAACCGGCAACCTCCTGTGCACGCGCGGACCCGGGGTCCTGCCGTTGCACCCAGCGGTACAGGTACAGCGCTGCGCCAACCGAAATTGCCCCACATACCATCGCAGCATACAGCCAAAAATCAGACATCTCGGTTCATGCCCTCCTCACCCTTGGGGCGACCGCACCTGGCCAACGACCACAGCATCAGAATGCGCTCGCAACCAGTCAGTATACAGCACATGACCCCATACGGCGGGATCACGCACTGCGCAACAACCGCAGAGGCACCCCGCCGCTGGGGTCAAGACTGTCCTTGCTACTTCGCAAGGAACAAGCACTACTCGCTGGTCAAACCGATTATGTCAGTGGCTAACCAGCGTTTAGGTCCTTCCCGATCCTACCAGACCTGAATTGAACGCCACCAATCATAGTGGCGGTCCCTCAACTCCTGCTCCGAAGGCACCGGGAAGTGGACCAGTCCCTGCTCGTTGCCAAAATACAGCCCATTCTTTATGGTACGGTAGGCAAAACGGGCCGGCTGAATACGGTTGATCATTTTGGCCTTGACCGATTTGCCCTTGAGTTCGACCAGGCAGTCTCGTACGTGCTCGATATTCGGATAAGGAAGATCTTTCACCAGACCGTGCAGTGGATCGCGGGCCAGCTCACCCAGCTTGAGCTCAACAAAGGCGATCGCTGGGAGCTGGAGCAGACTAATGGGAGACCTGACGATCAACTGAAAGAAATCGCTGGGTGCCAGGGAGCTGGCCACCAAAGGGTGCACTGGAGCGATCTCCTGGTAAAGATGCAATTGGTCCTCTCCGTTGGGCAGGGCAGTGCTTGGCTCAAGAGCCAACGAACGTCCGTCCTGTGTGACGAGGTGTAGCTTGCGTATGGCATTCAAATCAAGGTGCTCTAGCACGCGGTATACGCCGACGTAAATCGAGCGCTTGGGGCTGCCATCTTCATGCGGCACGCAGCGCTGCACACCCTCATCCAGGCGGAAAAACGGGTGACGAAACGCAGGGTCAAGCTCGAAGAAGATGGCCTGCTCGCGCGACCTCTTCTGTGAGCCGCTTGCGTAGTAGGCGGCGAACTGTTCCGGGGGAAGCATGGAGACAATCAGGGCCTCGGGGATCAACGATGCATAGAGATAGCACATGTTTGATTTCCTCCCGGTCGTCTTTGTTGGTAGTTGCTGCCAGACTGCTGACATTATAGGCCGTTTTGCCGAATGCGCAAAACGGACCAGCGCCTACTTGCCCGCTTGTGCCGCCGGACGGAACCGGATCGCCGACCACACCTCATCCATTGCGACCTGCCGCACAGGCCGCCAGCCGGACGGCACCAAGGCTAGCCAGAGGCGATCGCGATTCGCGTCGGTTTGCACCCCCAATCCACTTTTGGGGTAGGCAAGCCACACCAGTCCGTTCTCCCCAACGCGGTCAATGGCTTCGGGCAGCCGCTGGAGGGCATCGGCGATGCTTGACACAAAGAACAAGACAGCACTCGCCTTCGCCCTTTCTGCTTGCACGATCTCGATATTAGGGAGGTGCTGCACGAGCGTCTGCGCAGACCCTTCCGGTGCATGCAGCACCAGAAGGGTCTGTCCGTCTTTGAGCTGAAGCTTGGACTGCAACGTGCTGGCCATCCTTCCTCCTTCGCATCTGCGATAGTGTCACTCTGCGCAAGACCCATCCCAAGGGCGCTCGCGTAATCAAAGCGCGGCGTGGTTGAGCGATCGTTTTTGTGCGTGTGACGGTCGGGGTCGATTCCAGCATGGTCTCAGGGCGCGCAGACGACACCAGCCAGGTTGACCTGCCGGCTGCTTGGCATTACAATTTTGCCATGCCAAAGAATAATCCTGCCCCTATGCCCAAGCGCCCACCGGTCTCCCTATTCACGGTACCTCTCTTCCTTATCCTTATCGCCTTGGCCTGGACACTCATTGTGCCGGCACCCATGCCGGAGGCGCTGCAGGCACTGCAGAGCGACAGCAGTGTGGCCGTAAGCACAGAAGGCTGGCTCGTCTTCCAGCCTGTAGGCGATACCCCGGAGGCGGGCCTGGTCATCTACCCGGGTGCCAGGGTGAAGGCTCAATCCTACGCCCCAGTCGCCAGGGCACTTGCAGAGCAGGGTACGCTGGCAGTAATTGTGCCGATGCCACTCAACCTGGCAATTTTGGGATCGGGACGCGCCGTACAGGCAATCGAGGCCTTCCCGCAGGTCACCCGTTGGGCAGTAGGAGGACACTCGCTGGGCGGGGCAATGGCTGCATCGGTCGCGCGCAAGCGACCCGACCTGATTGACGGCCTGGTCTTGTGGGCGGCCTATCCAGGCTCAGCCGATAACCTATCCTCCAGCACGATGCCCATTGTGTCCATCTATGGCACGCGCGATGGTCTCACGACCCCTGACAAGATCGAGGCAAGCCGCTCCCTGCTGCCAGCGTCCGCCCGCTTTGTGGCCATTGCGGGCGGCAACCACGCCCAGTTCGGCTGGTATGGCTCGCAGTGGGGTGACGGCCCAGCCGACATTGGCCGTGAGGAGCAGATGAGGCAAGTCGTAGCATCCACCCTTGAGCTCTTGCAGGAGCTCCCTTAGGACCGCTGACGACCGACGGCGGCTACTGGGCGAGGCGTTCGATCCTTTCGCGCAGATCGATGTGCCGCTTGCCTAGCTCGACCAAAAGCCCCGCGTAGCAGTCCTTGTCTTGCCCCAGGTACTCGGGTGGGCAGACACCTACCCTCCGGAACCTGCCATTCAGCACTTGTCTGGCCACGATAGCACAAGTGTAGCCAGTAGTACGCGCCATGGAGGTCGTCTTCGTCGCCGTGTCGTAGTAGTCGAGAAGGTCGTAGGTGTATCGCACTCGCTCGCTACCCTTGCTGCCCTCAATGACCACCTGCATAACCGTCACATCGCCTTCACCCTCTTGCAGTCGCCACTGGTCAAACAGTATCCTCGATGTGACGGCCAAAGGGCTCACCGGCGTCCCTGCCAGGTCCAGTGGTTCCTGCTCGAAGAATCCACTGTCGCGCAGTATGCGCATGAGCTCGGCGTGCCCGGGATAACGAAGGGTCTTTTCGCGCATCGAGGGCATGGGCAAAGTGCGCATGAGCGTGCGCAAGCCATCTGTATTAAAAGCCTCGAGCGTACCTACCTGCGGGAAATCCAGCAGCTCAACGTCAGACAGCGCCGGGCGCACCACGGGTTGTCCGAACTCCACAAGCCGAGCAGGGCGAGTGTATTCCTCAATCACGTCGGCCGGCGAAAACACCGCACGATACTCAAACGGCTTGCGCCTGACTTGCGGTAGGCCGCCTACCAGGCAGGCATAAGTCTCACAGGCGTCCAACAGGCCAGCTACGTGCCCAGCCACGACGTTACACAGTCCGGGAGCCAGTCCGCAGTCGACTACAGCGGTGACTCCACGCGCGCGTGCCAAGGCGTCAAGCTCGAATGGATCCTCGGCGGAGAAAGAGATGTCCACCACGTTGCGCCCGGCGTCGATGACCTGCTTCAGGGTCTCGAACCCCATATGGCCCGGAACCGCACAGACTACTAGATCGCTGTCCGAGACCAGGGCAGCGATGCCGCTCTGTGCGCGGAGGTCAGCGCAGACCACGTCGACAAGATCCCCGTGGCGCTGCTGTAAGCGCTGCAAAGCAGGTCTCGACGCGTCAACTGCCTTGACGTGCAGTCCATCAGTACACAGATCCCGCACAATGGCCTGTCCAACCAACCCTGCGCCGAGCACCGTGATCCTGGACATCGTGACCTCCCTCGTGAGAGCCTCCGTATGAGCCTCGATTGGGCTGGATTGTGTCATGCTTCCGAATTTTGGGCAAACTGCACAGCCAGCGTGTCCGGGCCGCGGCCACTTTCGCGCAGTCGCGGGCAGAGGACAACGGCTGCCAACAGCCACCCCACATCCTGGAACTCGCCAATAATGGTCAGGGGCAGCCGATTGGCTGCCCCTGGTTGCTGAAGAAGCTTGATTGTCGTCTGCTAGGCCGCAACGATGGCCGCGACGTCCTCCTCCACAGTCGTGATGGGCTGCAGGCTGAACTTGTCGACGAGCACCTTGACCACATTGGGGGAGAGAAACGCCGGCAGGGTCGGGCCGAGCCGTATGTCCTTGACGCCCAGTGAAAGCAAGGCCAACAGGACGATGACGGCCTTCTGCTCGTACCAGCCGATATCGTAGGCGATTGGCAGATCGTTCACGCTCTTCACACCGAAGACTTCGGCCAGTTTGAGCGCGATAACCACCAGGGAATACGAGTCGTTGCACTGACCGGCATCCAGAATACGCGGAATACCGCCGATCTCACCGAGGTTGAGCTTGTTGTAGCGATATTTGGCACAGCCAGCAGTGAGGATCACAGAATCCTCCGGCAAAGCCTTGGCGACCTCTGTGAAGTACTCGCGCTCTTTGTGTCTTCCATCACACCCGGCCATAACGACAAAGCGCTTGATCGCCCCGCTCTTGATCGCCGCCACCACCTGGTCAGCAACGCTGAGGATCGCCGTGTGAGCAAAGCCTCCCGGAATGGTACCTTGCTCCAATGGCTCGGGTTCTGGTGACGCCAGGGCTTTCGCGATGACCGGCGCAAAGTCCTTTTGCTGGCCTACCACGCGGTCAGCGATGTGCTGCACACCAGGCCAACCGGCCGCACCAGTGGTGAAGATGCGGTCCTTGTAGCTGTCACGCGGCTTGACAATGCAGTTGGTGGTCATCAGGATCGCCCCTCCGAACTTTTCGAACTCGTCCTGCTGGCGCCACCACGATCTTCCGTAGTTGCCAATGAGATGAGGATACTTTTTGAGGGCAGGGTATGAGTTTGCAGGTAGCATCTCTCCATGTGTGTAGACGTTGACGCCTTTGCCTTCTGTCTGGATCAGCAGCTCTTCCAGGTCACGCAGGTCGTGGCCGCTCACCAGAATCCCAGGTCCGGGTCGCACGCCGATGTTCACCTGGGTGGGTTCAGGATCGCCGAAGCGGCCAGTATTGGCCTGATCCAGAAAAGCCATAGCCAGCACGCCCATTTCGCCGCAGCGCAGCACCTCACCCACAAGGTCCGAGACGGAAAGTGATTCGTTCAATGTGGCAAGAAGCCCATCTTCGAGATACTGAAGAAGCTCATCTTTACGGTAGCCCAACATGTAGGCGTGATGTATGTATGCCGCCATACCCTTAAGCCCGTAAGTGAGGAGCTGCTGCAAAGAGCGCCTGTCCTCATCCAGAGAGGCATCAGCCATAACGCCAACTGCCTTGCCCTTGGCAATGAGCTCGTCCGCATCGCCTCGTTCCGGCCGCCACACGGCACACTCAGGAGGCGCGTTCCTCACCGGTCCTGGCAGGCTCGCTCGCAGACTATCGCGCTCCTCTATTGCCCTGTGCACAAGCGCAACAAAACGCTGCGCATCAAAGTTCGCATTGGTGATGGTGGTGAACAAGGCCTCGGCAATGAGCTCATCCGCCTCGGACCGCGTCACGCCTTGTGCGCGCGACTCAACAGCCAAGAAAGACAGCCCTTTGAGCAGCCAGATCACCAAATCTTGCAGTGCAGCGACGTCTGGCTCCTTGCCACACACGCCACGAATGGTGCAGCCCTTGTTCTTGGCTGTCTCCTGACACTGAAAACAGAACATTTCCATGGCTCTTCTCCTAGTTATGTTTATCTACTGGCCGTCGCCTTAGCCCGTGCTTCGCGGCTGTGTCGTCGCTCTCCTGGCAGGATTATGCGGGCAGCACGTAGCTCGCAGCGAGCACGCGCCTAAACATCCTCACTCTTTGCTCCTGGAACCAGGTATGTGACCTGACGATAGGGCTTGACTTGTTCACCTACTTCGTTCTTGAGGATGTTGCCGGAGACATGCATTAGCGTATCGCCAAGCTCCGAATCAATGCCCATGCTCGCGAGGCACGGATAATGATGATGCAGCAGGCCCGCCTTCTCTTCTGCGTCATCTGCCGACAGCCCGACCAATCCCGCGGCCACGTGCTGTGCGCAGCCGCAGAATGCATCCCGCAACACGCGCACTTGGCGGATCTCTCGTGATTTGGGGTCCACGTCTATGGAGAGCGTGGGTTTGCCAAACCAGCGTGCCACTTCGGCAATGTGAGGCTCTGAGTACTCTTGGGCGTTCTGCCTGAAGTTGTAGTGGTCCTCAGTCAGTGTGCAGAGCGGTTTTGGTGTCACGCACGCGACGCCTTTGGCCGCAAGCCAGCCGTGCAGCTGTCTTGCCAGGCCCCGCGGCAGCCATTCCTCGCGATCGATCGGCGCAAGGACCGCCTTGGCTCCAGTCATCTGAGCGATCTCTGGCAGCAGCTCCGCAATGCCTGCCTGCTCGCCAAATGACAAGATAAGGTCAGCAGGCGGCAGTGTGTCTGGCAGAAAATCCTCGGGGTAGTCAATGATGGCAGGCAGAGCCGCGGGCGCCTGCCATACCTCTATCTGCCAGTCCGGTGAACCAAAGGCGTGCATGTTCGCTACATGGCGCTGTCCATACTCGCCAGATACAATCGCCAGGATACGCATTTTCATTGCTGCCTCCACTAGATCGCTGCCTGTCCAGGCTGAGAATTGCCTACGCCATCTGCTGTTAGAGCACAGAGCACCAGGTTAGGACTGTCCTCTGCGTCGAATACTGCTCCCGAGAGATCTCCGAAACACGAGATGTTGCTGAAGCCAGCCTCGTGCAGAGCACTCTGCAGCGTCAACCGTCGCTGCGGCCACAGAGGGGCGCTCGAGACCCTCTGTAACCAGGGATGCGCTTCTTCGCGATACAGGGTCACCATCTGAAACTGCAGCAGTCCGCTGGGTAAGAAATCGTAAAAGCGCAGGAAAAGCCACTCTTTGTTGCCCTCGCGATGCGCCTGTGGCTCCATCCAGCGCTCCTGCTGCGCAAGAATGCGGTCAAAGTTGCGGTTCTGAATCACGAGTAAGCCGCCGCGGCGCAGAAGGTGCGCAAAGTCTGCCAGCGCCTCCGTGAGCTCCGCCGGCGACAGCAGGTGCGGCAGTGAGTTGCCAAGGCAGAGGATGGCATCAAAGCCAGGCTCAAGCACGGCGGCCAAGTGGCCCAAGCCCGCCTGTTCAAAGCGCACCGCGGCTCCAGCAGCCCTGGCATTGCGATTGGCTTGCTCGATCATGCGGGGGCTGAGGTCCGTGCCAACCAACTCGTAGCCAAGGTTGGCCAGGGCGATGGCATGTTGGCCTGTCCCGCAGGCGGCGTCGAGCACACGATGCGCCGCGACCTGGGCGAGTTGCCGCTGCAGGAAGGGCAGCTCGGCAGGCAGCCGAGCCGACCAGTTGACAAAGCGATCATAGTCGGCGCTGAGCTCTTCATACATGTCCGTTTTGTCACTCATGGGAGTATCCGGTCCTGGCGCAGCGCATCGATCACCGCGTCTAGGATGCTTTGCCCGCGCACACCAACGGCTCAAGCGGGCGCCATGCCTCATCCATGGATTAGGGCAGGAAGACAGCGGGTACAAACCCACAGACTGCGTCCCTGAAACCGCGTTGGCAATAGATGCGCCTCATCTTCACCCACGCCACAGCGATAGCAGGTCTGCGCCATGTACACTGGTTCGGGAGCACTGGACTGCTCTGTAGCCAGGTGCTCGTCAAATTGCGGGGCATCACGCACTTCGATGGTCAGCCCGCCCGTCGGGCAGACGCCTAGACAGAATCCCGCCCCATCGCACAATGCTTCATTCTTCACCCGGGCCTTGCCATTCACCAGGGTGATAGCGCCCTCAGCACACGGGGTGACACAAGCGCCACATCCGTTGCAGAGCTCCTCGTCGATCTTGACAATCTGCCTCTTTACCATGCTTTCTCTCCATTCCTCAGCTCTGATGTGGTCGTCCTCCATAAGCACGAGTCCGTATGACGGAGGCGCTGCGCTCTTCCGTTCGATCGCTATCTGGAATCTTCGCGTCCCGCGATTCATGAGCCCACACCACCCAAAACTCACAGCGGATCGCCCCTGCGGGACAGACCGTCTCACAGTCGGCGCAGTACGTGCAACGCAATGGCTCGACGAAGGCTGGCCCCGTAGGCGCCATTGACAGGGCACTTGCTGGACAGGCGTCAACGCAGTTGCCACAGCCAGTGCACCGTTGCAGGTCAATTGTGGGTCGAGCAACCTCGGTAGACGACACGACAACACCTCTATCGTACCTATGATACGGTAAGCTGCACAGGCCGTCTACGACAAATGTCGTATTGGCACCAAGTTCGGGGGTCTGTAGTGAGATGGCCGACCACAGTCGTGCGGTCGGTTGTCAGCAGCGGGCCAAGCTACGCTTCAGCCTCAGCCTGGAGCCCTTCGCGGTCTATCAGAACGATGCGCTGACGGTCCAGACGCAAGAGACCCGCGTCAGCAAAGCTGCGCAGGGTGCGTCCGACCATGTCTCGGACCGTACCCAGGTGCGCGGCGATCTCATCTTGTGTCCAGCCGTGAGCAACCTTGCCCTCGCCGGCTTGCTCGAGCAAGAAGCGGGACAGACGCACCCGCACAGTGCGCAGCGCCAGGTCCTCGACGAGATTGGTCAGGTGGTCAAGCTTGTCCGCAAACTCCGTGAGCAGCGCAAGAGCCAAATCCGGGCACTCCTGAACTAGACCGATCAGGCGCTCGTGCGGAAGCGACAGAACAAGCGCGTCGCCAACGGCCTCTACGGTAGCATGATTGAGGCCAGCCTCCTGGAAAACAGGGACCAGGTTGAAGCCTTCACCAGGCCCTAGCTGCGCAAGCACCTGCTGGCGGCCGCTGGGGGAAAGACGGTAGGCCCGCACCTCACCCCGGCTCACAAAGTACGCGGCGAGGATAGGCTCACCCGCGAGGATGATCAGCTGACCACGGGCATAGCGCTGTTGCACACATGCCGCGGCGACCCGCTCCTGCGTGGCGCTGCTCAGAGCGGAAAACAAGGCGATCTCACGCACCAGATCCTGAACCAAAAGCATGCATTGATTCTATTGTGCCAGGGTGCAGTGTGCAAACACTTGCCGCGATGAGAATGCGCCCGCGCTGTATACGTGCGCCGACTCGCGAGGAGTCTACGCCGAGACGCAACCGCGAGACGGAGCGCTTGACCTTCGCGCTGCAGCACTCTAAAATCAACATCGAGAGGTGGGTAAATAGGGCGCGCGGTGCATAGAGGACTTGCGAAAGGCGCCCCTTGGGCGCTCCCCTCTCGTGATGCTCAACCGCAGGGGCTGAGCCAGCCAGTGACAGTTTCCATGGCACTGGGGTATATGAGTAACGATAGCTGAACAAGATCATCACCGGTTAGCTACGTGCTTGGTCCAATGGTCGCCCAGCCGGTTGTTTGGCCGCCGTGACGGAGGCGATCGAGCTAGTGGAGGCACAACGTCCATGAACCTGCAGATTCGTGTGCTCGGGATTGTGGGTAGTCCTCGCCGCGGGGGGAATACCGATTTGCTGGTAGATCGGGTGCTGGAGGGGGCTAAAGAAGCCGGTGCAATAACAACCAAGCTCCGTCTGGCT
>DIVN01000196.1 GCA_002435875.1 Anaerolineales bacterium UBA6131 | reverse complement strand
CCCACGGCCACCGACTGTGTGTGCTGAGCATAACTCCAGAGCAGCCCTGACCCGTGCGGGCGCACCAGCGAAGAATAGAGCATGAGCACCTCGCGGTCCGCGGGGATGTCGACCAGACCGGCCAGGCGCTGCACCAGGGTAGATCCAGCACGCCGCTCATCCGACATAACGAAGAGATGGTAGGCGTCGACAGGGTAACCGTCAGCGTGTATCTCGGCAATCAGGCCAGCGTATGCTTGCTGGGCCCTGGCCCACGATGCCGTGTCAAGAGCCCGCCACAGCAGGGATGGGGCGAGCCGCAGCGGGTTGCGCCTTAGGCCCTCCATCTCGCGTATGTCCGATTCAATGTCTAGACCGATGCGGCTCCAATGCAGGTCGTGCTCCTTGCTCCACTGGCGAAACTGCCGGTATCTGGCGCTGGCGTTGGCCCAGTTGTGCGCGTTGAACCAGTAGCCTTGGCTCTTCGGCAGCAACTGCCACGCAATTAGCGGCACGCCAGCCTTATTGAGCGAGCGAGTTACCTCAGCGCGTGTATCGTCGAGGTCCAGAATGCCCATGCTGACCGAGGCATGCTGCCGCACGAGTGCAGCCACGGTGTCCCGGTCAGAGAACAACTGGACTAGTGCCGGTGCGCGTAGCTCACAGAAGAAGGTAAGGTTTGTTGCAGACATGCCCCGAAGGCCTCCGTTTGCGCAGCCGAGCACTGCGGCGTAACAATGCGGCGCACAACCCGTGTCACGAGCGCGTCCGCTCCCGAAGCCAGGCAATCATCGCCTGCAAGATCTCTTGCTGCTCCAGCTCATTGTGAAGCTCGTGAAAGAGTCCCTCCCAGGCTCTGTACGTGCACGCCGTACCTGCAGTCTTGGCAAAGACCGACACCGCTTGAGGCGAACAGATAGGGTCTGCAGTGCCGTTCATCAACAAGAGGGGCAGCGACCACTCGCCGGCGCGCTGAAGGGCAGTCTTGCCTTGCTCGATCAGATCCAGGGCCAGACGTGCGGAAACGAGCTTATGGACCAACGGATCGTGGACATAAGCGCTGACGACCTGACTATCGTGCGACAGGCCCTGCGGGTCGAGCTCGTTGTTCATGGAGAACCCTGGTGCGGCACGATAGAGCAGCTTGCCCAGCGCCAGCTTCCACGCTGGGGGCTCAAATGCTGTGCGCAACAGTGGGGCCGTCACGATCACCCCGGCGATGCTGGGCTTGCGCGCCAGACAGAAGGTCAGCACAATGGTGCCGCCCAGGCTGTGACCATACAGGAACAATGGAGCGTTCGGAAACTGCTTCGCCGCGCTATCCACGGAGAGAGACACGTCATCGAAGAGGGCATCCCATGAGGACACATGCCCTCGTGGACCTTGTGATCGGCCGTGCCCTCGCAGGTCAAACGCCCACAGCGCATAACCCGCGTCGGCCAGAGCACGTCCGACGTGCTCGTAGCGCCCACTGTGCTCGCCCAAGCCGTGAACAAGACACACGACTCCGCGTGGCTCTTCTTCAGGCTGCCATACCCGACCGAGGATTTGCCGGCCATCATTAGTAACCCAGCTTAGCTCACTGCATCTCATGAGAACATCTCCCTTGCACACTGGCTTTCTGCCAAGTATGCTACGATTATACTACTTGCAGTGCGATCAGGCCAGTGGCAGCCTCTGCACAGTTGGCTGATCCCGATGTTTTCGGGCTGGCGCATCCTGGCTCGTCGCCAAAGGCGCAAAGGAGTGCGCGACGGTACCTCGTCCGTCTGCTGCGGCGAGATCTCAGCGAACGGCGCGATCTGTCGGAGATCGTTCTGCCAATGGTGGGTCAACGGACGATAGGGCGAGCCTCGAACTCGCCAAGGAGTTTCGATGAAGATCGGCTATCCCTGCATTAACCGCATTCTTGGCTGCAAGGCGAACTCAACCTTCCGCCTGGCATCGTATTCCGAAGACCGCTTGCTCCAGACGGTAGAGGCCAATCTGGACTGTCTGGAGCGTATTTTGCATTACAACATAAGACACGGTCTGCTCTTTTTTCGCATCACCTCAGACCTGGTACCCTTTGCGTCGCACCTGGTCTGTAACGTAGATTGGCGAGGCGCCTTTGCACGACGCTTCGCGCAGATCGGGGCCCTTGTGCAAAGCCATGGCCTGCGCATCAGCATGCACCCGGACCAGTTCGTGCTGATTAATGCCCTGGATAGTCGAATCGTGCAGAGCAGCGTTTGCGAACTAGAATATCACGCCCAAGTTCTGGATGCGCTCGGACTTGACACAACAGCCAAGATTCAGATCCATGTGGGCGGCGTCTACGGCAACAAGCAGGCCAGCATGCAACGCTTTGTCTCTCGCTTCCAGGACTTGGACGCCGCAGTCCGTCGGCGTCTGGTCATTGAGAACGATGATCGAAGCTATACGCTGCGTGATTGTCTGCAGGTGCACGAGGCGACTGGTATACCAGTACTCTTCGACAGCTTCCATCATGAGATCAATCACGCGGGCGAGGGCCTCGCCAAGGCGCTTCATGCCGCGCGGGCGACCTGGAGCGCGCAAGATGGCCTGCTAATGGTGGACTATAGCTCGCAAAAGGCCGGCGCACGTCCAGGTACACACGCCTCATCCCTCGACAAAGACCATTTTGCCAAGTTCTTGGGCACCGCCTCTGAGGGGGATTTCGACTTGATGCTGGAGATCAAGGACAAGGAACGCAGCGCCCTCAGCGCGGCCCGGTTGGCCAGCCTGGATATTCGATACCACAGCGTGCCAGCGGTTGGCAGGTGATCGACAAGAACACAGCCTTTCGCCGACTGGCCGAGTATGCTTCCTGCAGTGCCTGGATGTTTGACTGCATTAAGGGCGACCGATACAATGCACAAATGCAAAGGAGACAGGAATGAGTGAGGCAGAGGATGTCCTGCAAGCTGCTCTAGACGCCATGCGCTCGGGGATGGCTGGCTGTCTTGTCACGATCGTCGAGACCCGCGGCTCCACTCCGCGCCAGGTGGGGACCAAAATGCTGGTGCGGCCCGATGGCACAACCGTTGGTACCATCGGGGGGGGAGAGCCCGAGGCGCAGGCGATTGCCGAGGCCGGCCGTGCGATCGGTGAGGGGCGCTCGTGTATGTCTCATTATAGCTTACTGGGGACCGCCCCGGGCGAGCTAGGCATCTGCGGCGGCGAGGTGACCCTATTCCTTGAGGTCTTGGGGGTCAAGCCGACGCTTCTGGTGGTTGGGGCGGGACACATCGCCCAGCCACTGGTGGCTTTGGCAGCGCAGCTCGGCTATCGCACAGTTGTGGTAGATGATCGAATGGACCTGGTGACCGCTGAGCGTTTCCCCAAAGCCGATCAGCTGATTGCGATCTCACTTGATCAGCTGGCGGACAACATAGATATTACGTCCCAGACCTACATCGTAATTGTTACTCGCGCTCACGAGCACGACGCGTTGGTTCTTGCTCAGGTGGTGGGTTCCGCTGCAGCATACGTGGGCATGATCGGCAGCCGCAAGAAGGTACGCACGGTCATGGACAAGCTTCTGGCAGACGGGGTGGCCGAGAGCCTGCTGTCGCGCGTGTATGCACCCATTGGCCTGGGAATAGGAGGCGAGACGCCTGTGGAGATTGCACTGAGTATCATGTCGGAGATTGCTCTGGTGCGTTATGGCGGCTCTCCACAGCCACTGAGCATCGCTGGCAACCCTTTTCACGTCTCGCGTGCCTGAGCGGCATCGTGCAACGCACGTTGCCCGGCGCGTGGATCGACTTCTGAGAATGCACAGTTACGGAGGTCCCAGAACAAGAATGGAAGCGCAGTCTATGGTGGCCGGCCTGGTGCGGACCCACCCGAATGTTCACGACAACCTCACACGACGAGAAATGATCGCGCAGGCGGTGGCGCGTAAAGAGGCGCTGGTGGCCGCCAATGGTGCGCTGGCTACCTGGATGCCGCCAGAGTCGACCGGTCGCAGCCCGCAAGACACGTATATGGTGCGTCGCCCCGAGAGTGAGGATACCATCGACTGGGACTCACCCAATGACATACCCATTACACCAGAGACATTTGACATGCTGGTGGAGGATGCCGTGCGCAACCTTGCCGGCAAGCCGGATCTCTTTGTCACCGATCGCGTACTCATCGCCGATCCGGCGTACGCTATGCCGATCCGCCTGGTCTCAGACTCGTCGCTAGCAGCGCTTTTCACGGACAATATGTTTCGACCGGTACCTCCCGAAATCCGCGATAGCATCCTGTACAAGCGGGCCTTTACCCTATTGGCTCTTCCCTATGACAAAGTTGACGGCAAGCGCTACGACGGCCGCATGCGCAAGCTGGCCAACGGACAGACGTCCAATATGGCCGTCGCCATGGACTTTGATCGCAACTTAGGCGTCGTCTTTGGCTCGGCGTACGGCGGGTCTGTCAAGAAACTGATGTTCACCGTGATGAACTATGTGCTGCCCGGCGTCGGCATCTTGCCGCTCCATTGCTCGGCCAACGAGGGAGCCAAAGGGGACATTGCCCTGCTATTGGGCCTGTCTGGGACAGGGAAGACCACCTTGTCAGCAGACCCGCGCAGGCGGCTGCTCGGTGATGACGAGCATGGCTGGAGCGATAACGGCATCGCCAACTTTGAGTTTGGCTGCTATGCCAAGCTGATCAACTTGCGCCAGAAGAAAGAGCCTGAGATTTGGAATGCGGTGTTCCATGAGGCGCATTACCTTGAGCACGGCGCAATTGTCGAGAACGCCATGATGTACCCGGATGGCCGTTTTGACCTTGACGATGCCAGGCTGACCCCCAACTCGCGGGCTTCATATCCCCTGAGCTATCTCAGCAATATCAAGGACCCTCCTGTCGGAGGCCACCCCAAGACGATACTTTTCCTTACGGCCGATGCCAATGGCGTGCTGCCGCCCATCGCCAGGCTATCTCCCGAGCAGGCTATGCTCTGGTTCTTGATGGGCTACACCAGTAAGCTCGCAGGTACAGAAACTGGGGTTATCGATCCGGTCAGCACCTTCTCCCGTTTCTTCGGGCAGCCGTTCATGCCTCGCAACCCTGACGTGTACGCAACAATGTTGGGGGAGCGCATGCGCCGACATGGCTCTGTGGTCTATCTAGTGAATACGGGATGGAGTGGAGGCGTCTTTGGCATTGGCTCACGGATGGACATTGACCTAACGCGAAGCCTGGTGCACGCAGCTCTTAGTGGCCAGCTCGACCAGGTCGAATACGATCAAGACCAGCTGTTCCACCTGTCCATGCCACGTACCTGCCCTGGTGTCGATCCCGCCATCTTGCACCCGCGGCGCACGTGGTCAGATGGTGCGGCCTTTGGTGCGCGCGCCGCCAAGCTAGCGCACGAGTTCAGCACGTACTTTGACAAAGCCTATGGCGGCAAGGGCCTCGACCCTAACGTGGTGGCGCAATGCCCCGGCAAGTAGATACACGCCAGCTCGGACACAATGGCTGCGCTGGGAGGTTGCTGTGCGCGCCCAATCTCATGACTTGAGTCTAATCACAAGAAAGGGGAGGCCCACCGGAAGGCGGGCCTCCCCTTTGCCTCGAGCCCTCTCGGTAGAGGAATCTCATTATGAGCCCTCCGCTCTCGTCCGCGTTGTGGGCGCCTGTCATGCTGCTACCGCCTTGCCTCTGCCGTACTTGGTGATTTTCCCCTCGGGACTAACCATAGCGTACGCGGTGGTCCACGCACGTTCCTGGACGGTGCAGCCAACGGCGAAGGATTTGGCTCGGCCTCAGGCATTTCCGACAAGGTCGGCGTGGCGAACAGCCCATCACCTGCCGGATCCAAGTTGAACAGGTGTGGGGGGCGAGGAGGATGTGGTCGAAGTGATGCGCAAGAAGGGGATACTGGTATATCTTGTTTTGTCGTTTGCGGTTGCGTGGCTGCTGTGGGAGCTTGCCATCAGGCTGACGGCCCTGGCGGACAATTCCATCCTCCTGCAGTTCGTTGCCCTGCCCGGTGCCTTTGCTCCGGCCGTCGCCGCCATTGTCGTGCGCAAGTGGGTGACCGGAGAGGGCTTCGCCGATGCTGGCCTGAAGCCGCGTCTGCGCAAGGGGTGGCGTCACTACCTCCTTGCCTGGCTGCTGCCACTGCCCGTCGTCGGCACAATCGTGTTGTTGGCTGCAGCTTTGCGAATTGACACACCGGACTGGACACTGTCTCGATATGCTGTTGCCCTGGGTGCAGGTGAACTGCCGACCCTGCCAGGCTGGCTCTGGGCCGCACTTCCGGTGCAGTTGCTGCTCAGCGCCTTGCTCACCACGTTCCTGGTTTGGGGCGAGGAGTTCGGCTGGCGAGGTTACCTGCAACCACGGCTGGTGCCTGGCCGACCCCTGGTTTCGGCGGTGCTGACAGGCATCATCTGGTCGCTGTGGCACTTGCCACTCAACCTGCGCGGGTACAACTTCCCTGGGCAACCCTTCTTAGGCATGCTCGTCTTCACTGTGACCACTGTACTGCTCTCTATCATCTTCGGCTGGCTGCAAGAGGCTGCGGGCAGCGTGTGGGCTCCGAGCCTGGCGCATGGGGCAACGAACACCATCGGCGGCTCATTGACCTTGCTTCTCTACGCAGGGGTACCTGGCTGGCTCTGGGTCAGCTATGTCGGCATCCTCAGTTGGCTGCCGCTGGGCGCCCTCTGCCTGTGGATCATATGGCGCGGACTCCTGCCTGATCGCAGTCCCAGTGCCATTCCTGTGGCTGACAATGACTGATTCATCCTGCTGCTTGCCAGGTCGCGGTAGAGTACAATGGCCGAGAGCCTGAGGGACACCCTGCTCAGCCGCGAGCGTGTGGAAGAGCTGGCGACGGCGATTGCGGCGGTGTTTCCATACCTGGATCGCGCCAGGCTGCTGGCACACGTGTTCGATTCGACGTGGCCCGACGAAAGCCTGATGGAGCGCCTGCACCACGCCACCGCGGCGCTGCATCTATGTCTGCCAGGCTCTTTCGCGGAGGACCTCGACGTGCTGCTGGCGGCAGAGCCTGCCGTGCGTGGGTTCGCCAGGCTGGTACTGTCCGACTATGTCGCGCAGTATGGGCTCGATTGTGTCGATTTCTCGCTTCCTGCTCTTGCGCGTTTCACAATAGGCGGGACCTCGGAGTACGCGATTCGGCCGTTTGTGCAGCGTTACCCAAAGCAGGTGTTGCCCTGGTTGCTAACCTGGGCTCGCGACCCTGATCCCGAAGTGAGACGTCTGGCCAGCGAGGGCTGTCGGCCGCGGTTGCCGTGGGGCAAGGTGCTGCAGGAGTTCAGAGCGGATCCTAGCCCCATCCTGGCGGTACTCGAAACCTTGCGCGACGACCCCTCATTGTACGTACGCAAGAGTGTGGCCAACAACCTGAATGACATATCAAAAGACCATCCCGGGCTGGTGTTGGATATATGCCAGCGTTGGCAGGGAGAGTCGCCTAACACAGACTGGATCATCCGCAGGGCCTGTCGCACACTAGTGCGTGCGAGTGATACGCGCGCCATGCGTCTGCTTGATCTAGCGACCACTAGTGGCCTGTCAGTTCGAGAGCTGGAGTTGGATACCGATCACCCCGAGATCGGCGAGCACCTGCACTATCGCTTTGTGCTCTCCGTCGGTCAGGTGCAGGCAGTCTTGATCCTGCTTGAGCTGGGAGTCGAACACTTGGTGCAGGAGAGATGGGCTGTGCGTCGGACTTTCAAGCTGCGTGAGGGCCCATTTGCGCCTGGCGAGCACATCATTGCGCGCCGGCTGGCTCTCGTACAGCGCTCGACGCGTACCTGGCGCCCGGGAACCCATCGCCTCAGTATCCTGGCCAATGGACAGGAGTTGGACAGCGCCGAGTTCGATCTGCTGCCCGGCGACGCAGTTCGGGCAGGCTAGAAAAGAGTGGCCCAATGACCGAGTTCGCGGATGTCCTTCAGCAACTGCAGGCACTCGCGCGTCCCGATCAGCTGCAAGGTATGGCCCGCTACGGGATGCGCACGGAGAAACGGCTTGGTGTAAGCGTACCGAATCTACGCAAGCTGGCCAGGCAGCTTGGCAAGGACCACAGCCTGGCTCTTGCGCTATGGGATAGCGGCTGGGCGGATGCGCGTATTCTGGCTGCCATGGTGGAAGACCCGACGCAGGTGAGCGAGGATCAGCTTGACGGCTGGATCGGCGCTCTGGACTCGTGGGATGTTTGCGACCAGCTCTGCATGAACCTGCTGGAGAGAGTACCATTGGCCTGGGCGAAGATCGAAGCATGGTCGCAGAGCGACGGCGAGTTCGCCAAAAGGGCGGCTTATGCCCTGATTGCGTGCCGGGCCTGGCATGACAAGCTCGCCGGCGACGAGCGATTCATCGATCTGCTGCCTTTGATCACGCGAGGAGCGTCGGACGAACGACCCTACGTCAAGAAGGCGGTCAGTTGGGCGCTGCGCAACATCGGCAAGCGCAATGCTTTCTTGCGCGGTGAAGTTCTGCGGGTTACGGACACGCTGGCGCGCAGTGACTGGCGGGCTGCACGTTGGATCGCCTCTGACACCAGCCGCGATCTCGGTTCTCCGGCGGCAATGCGTCGCCTGGAAAGAACCAAGGATCGTTAGGTAGAGCCAGCTGCTGGCCGACGGCCAACTGCAGGCCAGACCGCCGCGGTCTCAATCTGCTGTCGAACGCAGCCGGCAGCTACGCTGACTACTTGCGATAACCCTGCTCCTCCAGCCAGTGCATGGATCGTACGCCGTCGGCAGGGGAGGTCTCTAACGCCCAGATGGCGTTGGGAGCAAACTCGAGCAGGGCGTCCAGCGTCTCTCGCATCGGAAGGGTGCCATCGAAGATGGCACGGTGCTGATCACCGGCCCCGTCGTTGTTGTGCAAGTGCACGTAAGCGATGCGCTCCCCCAGAGCTCGAATCCACTGAGGTGGCGTCATGCGCGAGTGACAATGGCAATGTCCCACGTCTAGACAGATGTCTAGCTCAGGACTGCCGATTTCGTCGACCAGGTTGGCCAGCAATGACTCGTCCCGCTCGAGCACATTCTCGACATGAATCTTGACTCCACTGTGTCCCTCGAGAAAGGCGCTCCAGAACTGGATGCTGCGCTTGAGCCAGGGCTCGGGCATGCTGTGCCCAGGCACGTAGCCGTGGTGGTACACGATGTGCTGCACCCCCAGTCGCCGTGCGGTCTCATAGCTGGCATGGAGCCTTAGCTCGGCGATAGATCGCACGAGGGGATCAAAGCTGGCAGGAATCAGGTCACCAAAAGCACCATGCATGCTTTGCGGCACAATGCCCGAGAGGAGATTCCGGTGCTGCTCGATTGCCTGTGGCTTGGACTCGAGATACGACGGATCGAAAAATGACTGGGCCTCGATGCCGACACCGAACGAATGGCAATTGGCGGCCACCTCTTCTGGATGACAGCTATCGCATAGCAGAATCTGCATGGCTCTCCTCTCTCTTGTTCTTGGGTGTGTCCGAGCTACCTGCCTGGGAAAGTGCTTCAGCTCCTTCGGGCTCAGGGCAAATAGTGATTGTCCTGCAGCCACTGGATGCTTAGCTCAGCCAGATCCGGGGTGACCTCGAGCGCCCAGATGGCCCGCGGCGCGTACTCGCGCAGCGCATCCAGGGTCTCGCGCATGGGCAAGGTCCCGTCGGAGATTGCCCTGTGTTGATCTGCAGTGCCGTCGTTGTTGTGCAGATGCACATAAGTAATCAGTCCGCGCAGCTCTCGTATCCATTCAGGGGGGCTCTTGGGGGAGTGGCAATGCACATGTCCGACGTCCAGGCATAGTCCTATACGTGGGTGAGCTACGGTCTCCACCACCGAGCGCAGGACTTCCGGGCCGTCGTCGCGCACGTTTTCCACATGCACTCGCTGGGGTTGGTCGCCGTGCGCGTCCAGAAAGGCGCGCCAGAACTCAGTGGAGCGTGCGATCCATCCATCGGCTGCCCCTCGCCTCGGCACGTAACCATGGTGCAAGACGATGTTTTGCGTTCCCAGCGCCGACGCAACACGCTGACTCTGGTCAAAGCGCACACGTGCCACGTTGCGAATCATGGCGTCTTTGCTGGCGGGCACCAGGTCTTCGAACGCTCCGTGCAGACTGGTCGGAAAGATGCCGGCCAACAGCGCACGGTGCTCGCCAATTGCAGAAGGTTGGGTTGTAGCGTGGGTCGGGTCGATAAACGACTGTACCTCGATCCCGAACCCGGTCGATTTGCAGAGGGACGCTGTCTCACGCGGATGATAGCTATCACACAGAACGAGTTGCATAGGAACAATCTCCATGGTGGGGTCTGAATCCAGGGCAGTCAGTATAGGGCAGCCCCACAGTGACGTCAAGTCGGTATGGTTTGGGGCCTGAGGGGGAGGGTGCGGTGCAGTCCGAAGCCCGGGCACCATGTGCACAGCTAGTGACATAATAGCGAACCTGTCCGGACAGCAGAATATCGCGTTGACATCGGCGCGCGAATCCGTATACTAGCCTTGGTTGATGGTCGCCTGACCTTGCGGACGGCCGTGGTTCCGAAGCCTCGGCGCGATTCCTTGGCACTTTGGATGACACCACGTACGCCTACGCCTGTGTATGTGGTCATACGGGAGGTTTCATTGCAGCAGACGCTTGGCTTTGTCTTCGGGTACGCTCGCAAGTACCTTGTTCCGCTCGTACTGACAACGGTCAGTATGATCTTACTGGTCGCCGCGCAGCTTGTGCTGCCATGGCTGGTTAAGCTCATGATTGGCGAAGTGACTGCCCCAGGCGCCGGCATGCATGTGCTGCCGGCAGTATTACGTCTGGCGCTGTTCGCTCTCGCCCTTTACCTGGCGCAGGGCGTGCTACGATTCGTGCGCAGCTACATGGCACACATCGCCGGCTGGAGTGTCGTGGCGGATGTGCGCAAGCTAGTGTATGACCACCTGCAGCGCCTTTCCATGTCCTTTTACGAAGACAAACAGACCGGCCAGTTGATGTCTCGAGTGGTCAACGATACCGAGCTTCTGGAGCAGCTCATCGCGCACGCGATACCAGATGTGTTTGTCAACGTGCTCATGTTGTTTGGCGTGCTGGCTGTACTTCTGCACCTGAGCTGGGAGCTGGCCTTGCTGAGTCTTGTCCCCATTCCCTTCATCGCCATGGGCGTCCGGGGAGTCTCGCGTTACGTGCGCCCTGCGTTCCGTGCCCGCCAGGCCGAGCTCGGTGAGTTCAATGCGGCCCTGAGCGACAACCTGTCAGGCATTCGCGAGATTCAGGCCTTCACCCGGGAAGGTGCCGAATCAAGACACATGTTAGAGCACATCCTGCGCTACCGCGATTCGATGTTGCGTGCACTGAAGTTGATGGCCGTCTTCCACCCCTTTGTCGAATTCAGCTCATCGTTGGGCACCATCGTCCTCATCTATTTTGGTGGACGGCTGGTACTTGGGGGAAGCCTGCCGGTCGCCGACCTTGTCGCTTTCTTCCTGTACCTGGAGTTGCTGTATCAACCCGTGCGGGCGCTGAGCCAGGCCTGGGAAAGCGTTCAGCAGGCCCTGGCAGGAGCGGAGCGCGTGGCCGACTTGTTGAGCGAGCATCCGGATGTCACGGACGACCCACAGGCCATCGAGATCGCCGGTCGGGCGCGAGGCGACATCCGTTTCAACGATGTCAGCTTCAAATACGCGCTCGGTGGCAAGGTTCTCGAGCACATCGACCTGGATGTTCCGGCTGGGCATGTCGTGGCTCTGGTCGGCCCGACCGGCGTTGGCAAGACTACCCTGGCCAAGCTTATCCCTCGCTTCTACGATGTGAACGAGGGATCCATCACCCTGGATGGACAGGATGTTCGTGAGCTCAGGCTGAGCAGCCTGCGTCGGCAGATCAGCATCGTCTTGCAGGATGTCTTTCTTTTCCACGGCACCGTCCGCGACAATATCCTCTTTGGTCGGCCAGGTGCTACGGAGCAAGAGCTGATTGAGGCAGCCAAAGTGGCCAATGCCCATGGCTTCATCAGCGAGCTTCCCGACGGCTATGACACGCTCATCGGCGAACGGGGCGTCAAGCTCTCGGGGGGCCAGCGACAGCGCATCGCCATCGCTCGTGCCGTGTTGAGAGATGCGCCAATACTGATCCTCGACGAGGCAACATCGTCTGTGGATACCGAGACGGAGAAGCTGATACAGCAGGCACTCGAGCGCTTGATGGTCGGCCGAACTACACTGGTGATCGCCCATCGTCTTTCGACCATTCGCCATGCCGACATGATTGCCGTCCTGGAAGGCAGTCACATCGTGGAGCGTGGCACGCACCGGGAGCTGATGGCTCGGCCGGGACTGTACCGCCATCTCTGCGAAGTGCAGAACGTGGACGACTCTGCCTGGCAAGCGGCAAGTGTGCAGGGATCGAGGACTCTAGCATCGGCTGATTCTCCTGCATAGCACACAACAGGAGCAGCCCCTGGTACCGTCATGGGCTCTGAGGTCACCATGCCCGCGGGGCGGAAGCGCTTGGGGGAGGAGGGATCGCATGCGCTGTCACGTGCGCGATCTGCCAGTGTTCTACCGAGCCTACGGTGAGGGCCGTCCGCTGTTGCTTCTGCATGGGTGGGGGCTAGATCACCGCCACATGGCTCACGAGATGGAGCCCCTCTTTCGCGGCCGCAGGGGATGGCGTCGCATCTACCCGGATCTCCCCGGTATGGGCCGCACCCCCGCTCGCGATTGGATCGTGAACATGGATGCGATCCTTGGTGTGGTCGTGCGCCTGGCCGACGCGTTGGTTGGGCCGCAGCGTTGGGTGCTCGGTGGCATGTCCGCTGGCGGCTTGTTGGCGCGCGGTGTCGTCCATCATCGCGCTGAGCAGCTCGATGGTCTGCTGCTGACTGCACCCGTCATCGTTGCCGATGATGCGCAGCGTGACCGACCCGCACCTTCCTCGCATGTCCCCGAGCGTGGATCCTCTTCGGGCGATGAGCGTGCGCCGGCTGTGCCACGTACTCCGGAGGCAACTCGGCTTACGGACGCCCTGCAGCGCTACTATGCGCCTGCTTCCGATTCCGCTGACCACGCCTTCCTGGATCCCATCCGCCAGGACCCACGCCGGTACGGGCTTGGCGATTTGGATTCGCCAGGGCGCCCGTTTCCGGCACCCACGCTAATTCTGACGGGCCGTCAAGATTCTTCGGTGGGCTTTCGCGATGCCTGGCGGATCGTAGAAGCCTATCCCCGCTCGACTTTTGTCGCCCTTGACGGTGCCGGGCACACACTGGCCATTGAGCAGCAGCGGCTGTTCCGGGCGCTTGTCAGCGAATGGCTCGATCGAGTGGAGGCCTACGCCGATGGCGGTTAGCTAACATGCCAGGTGCAGGTTGTCCTAACAGTGCAATGGTAGCCGCCGTTTGCCAAGTTGGTTGCGAACCCAGGTCGAACCGGGCATCGAAAGGGAGGACATATGAGCACAGCAATGCCGGAGCCGTGTGATCTTGGTTTCCGTCCGCTCACGGTGGAGACGTGGGCGGACTTTGAGCGCCTTTTTGGCCCCCACGGCTGCGGCCGCTGCTGGTGCATGTGGTGGCGCACGTCCCGGCGCGAGTTCGCCGAGGGTCAGCTCAATGACGGTGCCGGCAACCGAGAGGCGCTACACAGGTTGGTCGATCGGGGCCAGGAACCCGGCATCATGGCCTACTGCCAACAGCGGGCCATCGGCTGGTGCTCGGTCTGCCCTCGCGAGCAGTTGGCGGCGCTTAACCGGTCACGTGTGCTTCGGCCACTTGACGACGAACCTGTCTGGTCCATTGTCTGCTTCTATGTCGCCCGCGATTGGCGCGGAATGGGTGTGGCCAGGGCACTGCTCGATGCCTCCGTTGACCACGTGCGCTCGCGGGGAGGTACGTTTGTCGAAGCGTATCCATCCGTACCGAAGGGTGGCCGAGCCCCGTCTGGCTCCAGCTATATGGGCACGCCGCGCATGTTTCTGGAGGCGGGTTTCGTTGCCTGTGCCCAACCTTCGCCCAGCAAGCTGGTGCTAAGGCGTAGGGTCTAGACCCGCAGCCCCCCGCTGCGCTCTCTCCAATGCTCCTTCGAGGGCGTGGCTCAAGAGGTCTTTTGGCTGCAGTAGACCAAAAGACGCACGTGTCGTCCGCGCCGAAGTGCACCGTGTGCGGCTGCCAGGGGAACTCTACAACCTGGCGCGACGTCCTGATGGTGAGCGCCGAGCTCAGCAGGTAGTCCACAGGGTGCCGGGTTCGTTGCATCACAGTACCATGAAAGGTGTGGGATGGGCAACCATAAGCCGCTCACCGTCCTCTTGACCCTTTGTCTGATGCTGTCAATGCTCCCCGCGTGCAGTCCGGCTAACTCCCCCGAAGGCTCCGCCCAGGCCCAGACGGTGCGCTCTGAGAAGTCTCTCTTGCCAGCACCGGACGAGAGCGATGTCCCTTTATCAGAGCTGGTGTCAGGCAATACTGCGTTTGCCCTGGCCCTGTATCAGCAGCTCTTCCAGGACGACAGCAACCTGTTCTGCTCTCCGTATAGTATCTCCCTCGCCCTGGCCATGACCTACGCCGGTGCACGTGCGGAGACCGCAGCCCAGATGGCCGAAGCGTTGCGACTGGGGCTACCAGCGCACGAACTGCACTTGGCATTGCGAACCCTGCAGGCGGCGTTGTCCTCGCGTGGTCTCAATCTAGACGAAGGACAGCGCTTTCAGCTTCACGTCGCCAACGCACTGTGGGGACAAGCAGGATACCGCTTCGACCAGGCGTTCCTGGATGTCCTGGCGGAGAACTATGATGCGGGCATGCGGCTGCTGGACTTTGCCAAGCAGCCTGACGACAGCCGCAAGGTAGTCAACGAGTGGGTGGAAGAGCAGACCGAGGAAAAGATCAAGGATCTGCTGCCCAAAGGTTCTATTGATGCCCTGACCAGGCTAGTGCTCACCAATGGCATCTACTTCAATGCAAGCTGGCTGTATCCTTTCAATGAAGGGTTCACCAGGGACGAGAGCTTCTTCCTCGCGGACGGTCGGCAGGTATCTGTGCCGACCATGCATCGGCAGGCCCGGTTTGGCTACGCGGAAGGTTCCGGATACCAGATCGTCCAGCTTCTGTACGCCGGTGGCGAGCTGTCGATGCTTGTGATCCTGCCTGCCGCCGGAACGCTGGAAAACCTGGTACGCTCGCTGGACGTGTCCAGGCTTGAGGCTATGGCAGACAGCATCTCCAACCGTGAGCTGGCTCTTTACATGCCGAGGTTCACTTACGAGGCAAGCTTTCAGCTGAAAGATCCCTTGTCCGCCTTGGGCATGGGCCAGGCATTCACTGCGCAAGCTGACTTCTCCGGCATGACTGGCAAGAAGGACCTCTTCATTTCGGATGTCTTCCACAAAGCCTTTGTGGCGGTGGACGAAGAGGGGACTGAGGCGGCCGCAGCCACAGCAGTGGTTGTTGGTCAGACCGCCATGCCGATGGAAGCGCTCGAAGTGCGCATCAACAGGCCGTTTCTCTACTTGATCCGTGACGAGGTTTCGGGCACCATCCTTTTCCTCGGTCAGGTGGCGAATCCGGGCGCCTGAGCAGATACGTCGAGGCCTGCCACCTCGGAGCGAGTAGGCAGGCCTCGTTCATATTCCGGATGCCCCTACCTCACTAGCTGTGTAGTGTGTTGGCCCGAGCCAGGATCCGAACTCGACTTGCGAATACCTTCGCCCTCCAGGAAAGCACAGGTGCGGCCGAAGCCAAGCCCCTCATAGAGGCCAATTGCGATGTCATTCTCCTGGCGCACGTACAGTACGATTTCCCGCACACCCTGCCGGAGGAGCTCGCTAGCGACTGCGCCCACACAATCCTTGCCCAGGTGTTGACCCCGGTGCCCTGGGTGCACAAAGACATTGCCGATGGCGGCTAAACGCNNCGTGCCGGCCGCCGCAACCAGCTCACCCGCACGTCGAACGCCAAAATAGACACCCCGTGCCAGCTGTTCCACAGTGAAAGCCTCACCGCCGCCCAGATGGTATAGGGCACGCAACGCTGCGAGGTCGTCGAGGCCAAGCACGGTACTGCAGCCACATCCGCGCAGGTGTGCCGTCGCGTTCAGCGACATGCGCCACATCGCGGCCGCTTCGCTCCAACGGTAGAACTTGCGTGTGACGGCCAGGTGTTCTGCGCGGCAGGTGAAGTAGACGAGAGGAGGGCACATCAGCTTGGTGAAGATGTGCTCAAGGCCTTCCGCATTGCCCATCAGGAAGAGCGCCGGCACCTGCAATCCGCTAAAGTGAAGGGCTAGCGACTCTGGTCCGTCACCGCGACAGGCACATGCCCACTGGCATTGCTCAAACAGACCGGGCTCCAGGTCGCCGATAGCATAGGCTGCATAGCCGTGATCCGTTTCCAGGATGCGCAGGATCTCCTCAGGCGAATGGAGCTCAAAACTGTGCCATATCATGCCGGCGTCACGCGCAATGGGCTGTAGTTCCTGCTGGACTGCTCAGCGGCCTCGGTTCAGAAGCGATACTCAGCACCGACCACCCCAGCCACGCAGGCTTCGGGCATGCGTTCCGCAAAAGCACACAGGGCCTTCACTCCGCTGCAGTGGGTTGGCACGATCAGCTTGGGGCGCAGAGCCTGTATCGCTTGCAGGGTCAACTGCAGCTCCTCAGCGGTTGCCGGGGCCAGGTGGAAGCCTCCGAGGATGGCGTATACCCGCTCTATGCCCGAGATCTCCCGAGCATACTCCACCGTATTGACGATGCCCGAGTGCGCACAGCCAGCGAGCACCACCAGGCCCTTGCCTTCCACGTTGAGCACGATGGCCTGGTCTTCTTCCAAGTCGTCAGGACGGAAATGATCTCCCTCTCGATAGAACACCCCCTTGCGCCGACCGGAGTGCTCAAAACTCTTCCTGGGCACATAGCCCGTCGCCCAAACGCCTGGGGCCAGCTGGTGGGGTCCTTCCGAGCAGACGATCTCCGCACCCAGGGCTTCCCATTCTGCCCGCGGTGGTCCCATAGATGGTCCACGTTTCCGGCCCTGGTCATCTATGGACCATCGCTCGCGAAAGGCAGCTGGGTGGGCAATGAGCGGGACTCGTCGGCCACGCGTATGCGTTTCGATCGCGGACACGTCCACATCTGCCGGCCACTCTGCTGGTTTGCTGCCCAGGTCCATTGCCCGCAGCACCCCGCTCATCGCTCCAGTGTGGTCGTCGTGGCCATGGCTGAGGGCGATGCAATCGAT
>DIVN01000187.1 GCA_002435875.1 Anaerolineales bacterium UBA6131 | reverse complement strand
AGCGCCCTCTTGCCCTTTGGCGCAAAGCCGCCCTCCTGCAGTGCGCTCAGAAACCCAGAGCTGTCAGTGTTGTGGCCGACGCTGCGTCCACCCTGGACTACAATGGTGTTCAATGCGCCCAAGGCCCGTGCTTCGGCCGTCACGCTGTCAACGTGGGCCATAGCTGCTTGTTTGTGCGGGACCGTGACGTTCGCTCCCACCAGACCCAGGGCCGCCAGGCTTCGCACGGCCTGTCTGAGCAGCTTGGGTGCAACAGGAAGCGGCACGTAGGCCCAGTCCAGGTCGAGCTCGTGGAAAGCGGCATTGTGCATGGCTGGCGAGAGGCTGTGTTCCACGGGCCAGCCAATCAAACCGACCAGTTTTGTTCTGGCGCTGATCACAGTTCATCCCTCATGACGCGATATGAAGTGGGCGGTCCTGGCATCCTGTCAGGGTGCTCAGCACCTGCTCAAACCCCGGGAACGAATCCCCGATGCAATCTGCCCCTTCGATGGTTGTCGTACCCTCGGCCAGCAGTCCAGCGATGGCCAGGCTCATGGCCAGCCGGTGGTCGGCGTGGCAGTCAACCCGTGCTCCCTGCAGCCTTGTGGGTCCACTCACCACGAAGCCGTCGGGCTGTTCCTCAATATCAGCACCCATCTTGACAAGTTCACCGACAATCGAGTTGATGCGGTCAGTCTCCTTCACCCGCAGCTCGCTCGCGTCGCGCACCACCGTGCGCCCCTCGGCCTGAGTAGCCGCGACAGCCAGGATGGGGAACTCGTCAATCATCCGCGGCACCAGCGCGCCGCGCAACTCGCTTCCCTGCAGATATGGATGATGGCCTCCCGCTGGTGCCCTCCCAATGACATCCGCCACAGGTTCCCCGCCGGCAAAGGCTGGTTGGCTGTCTTTTCTGCCCTCCAACCCGCAATCCGTCGCATCCAGGCGCTCACGGTAGGCGGGGCCGGCGATGTTCTCCAGGTTATCCAGCCGCAGGTCAGCGCCCATGGCCATTAGCACGTCCAGCAAGCCGGTGCGTGTGGGGTTGACGTTGACCGCCTGGATCGTGATCTCCGAATCAGGCACCAGGCAGGCAGCGACGATCAGGAACGCGGCAGACGATAGGTCCCCAGGCACGCAGATGTCCATGCTCCGCAGCCCGCCTGCCGGTTGGAGCGTCACCCTTCGCTCCTCGGCTTCTAGACTGGCCCCGTACGCCGCAAGCATCCGCTCGGTGTGGTCACGCGTCGCCGACGGCTCTCGGACTGTCGTTGGGCCTTCTGCATAGAGGCCCGCCAGTAGAATGGCCGACTTGAGCTGCGCACTGGCCACGGGCAGTTGGTAGTCTATGCCTCGCAGGTCACCCCCGCGGATGGTCAGGGGCATGGCCCTGCCGCCACATTCGCCACACCACACGGAAGCGCCCATCTTGCGCAGTGGGTCAGCCACGCGCTCCATCGGCCTGCGCTTCAGCTGTTCGTTGCCGGTAAGCATGCTGAGGTAAGGTTGCCCGGCCAAGATGCCGGCCAGCAGCCGCATGGTCGTCGCAGATCCGCCGCAGTCCAGAGGGCCCGCCGCCTGTCGCAGGCCCCGCAATCCGCGGCCGTGCACCAGCAGCTCCGTGTTGCCAATGCAGTCAACCTCGACACCCAGCTGCCTGACGCATGCCAGCGTGGCCAGACAATCGGCTGCCGGCAGAAAGCCGGCCACGTGTGTCGGCCCATCGGCGATGGCTCCCAGGAGCAGCGCACGGTGCGAGATCGACTTGTCACCAGGCACGCGGACAACACCGTGTAGAGGTCCCCTCGCTTCGACTGTCAGCCTCATCGAGCGCCCGCCTTCACAGGCATAGTGAACATCCCACTACGCCTGCGCTGCGCTGCCTCCATCGCTTCCCGCAGGGCCAGCTCGTCGCCGCTCTCCACGAGATGAAGCAGCTCATGCAACGTCTGACGCACGCGCTCAAGCACGTCAATCTCTGCCTTGGTGTTCGTGAATAGAATGTCCAACATCATGCGCACATCGCTCCCAGCCAGGCGACTGGTGTCCCGGAAGCCGCTGGCCGCCAGCTCCCACACTGCGTCATCTTCTAGCCCGTACTCCTCTGCGGTGCACACCAGAGCCAGGGCCACGAGGTACGGCAGGTGGCTGACCACCGCCACCAGGCGGTCGTGGCGGTGTGCCTCCATGATCAAAGGCCGTGCCCCGAGGGCCTCCACCAGCTCGGTGGCCAGCGCCAGACCCTCCGGTGTTGTGCTCGCCAGAGGTGTCAGCACAAACCTCGCACCCCGATACAGGTTGGCATCTGCTGCCTCGATGCCAGCAGCCTCTTTCCCACACATGGGATGGCCGCCAAGCGCCTGCAAGCCCTCCTCCGGGCTCGGACGAGCAACCGCCCGCTCCATAGCCTCCACGATCGCGGCCTTGGTGCTGCCCAGGTCCATCAGCAAGCAACTGCTCGGCAGGAGTGGCGCGACTTGAGGAATGAGTTTCAGTATAGATCGCACCGGTGTGGCCAGCACAACAATGTCCGCCCCTTGCACACCGCTCGCCAGTTCAGTCGTGCCGCCGTCGATGCATTCCCGTGCCACCGCCTCGGCGACGGTCTCCGGCCGTCGTGCGACGCCCCATACCTCTCGGCACGATCGCCCGGCCTTCAGGCAAGCCCCCAGAGACCCACCCATAAGTCCCAAACCTACCACGGCTACGCGCGCATCTTGCAGCCTCATCTACAGACTCCTGTCCACAGCCTCTGCTACCCGCCGCAGGTCCACCACAAGCTGGGCGAACTTGTCGCACTTGAGCGACTGCGCCCCGTCGGAGAGGGCTCTCTCCGGCCACGGGTGCACTTCGATCAGCAGGCCATCGGCACCGGCAGCGATGGCCGCCTTGGATGTGGCCCCCACCAGCTGCCATTTGCCGGTGCCATGGCTGGGATCCACCACAACCGGCAGGTGCGTCAGGCTCTTCAGAACCGGCACCGCATTGATATCCAGCGTGTTGCGTGTATAGCTCTCGAAGGTCCGGATCCCGCGCTCACACAGCACCACTTGCCAGTTGCCGTGGGTGAGGATGTACTCCGCTGACAAGAGGAACTCCTCGAGAGTCGCCATCATCCCTCGCTTCAGCAGGATGGGCATGTGCGTCTCGCCCACGGCGTGCAACAAGCCAAAGTTCTGCATGTTGCGCGCGCCAACTTGCAGGATCTGGGCATACCTGCCCACCAGTGGCACTTGCTCTGGGCTCATGACCTCGGTGATTATGGCAAGCCCAGTCTCCTCATGCACCTCCGCCAGAATCTCGAGTCCTTGCTCGCCCAGCCCCTGAAAACTGTAGGGCGAGGTCCGCGGCTTGAACGCGCCACCGCGCAAGAAGCGGACTCCGGCCTCTTTCAGGGCGTAAGCCACCTCGCGCATCTGCTCGCGGCTCTCGACTGCGCATGGCCCTGCCATGATCACGACCTGCCGCCCCCCGATCTGCTGTCCGTTCAGACCGAACACGCTGTTCTCTGGTCGAAAGTCGCGGCTGGCCAACTGGAACGGCGGCAGCACTCTGATCACTCGCTCGACACCGGGCAGCANNGTACGCTCCTCGCCTTCCGAAACGTGCGCTTTGAAGCCCATGCTCTCGACGTCTGTGATCACCTCGGTGATCTCCTGCTGCATCGCTCCCATCTTCATCACAATGATCATCGCAGTCCCCTTTTAGCTAGGCATTTGACGTACCGTGGTTATGTCGGCCGTTGCTTATCTCACAAGATCAGGACGTAGTGCGCGTGCCGCCTTGAGATAGACATGCTTGATCTCGCTCTGCTCCTTGTCCGTGTTCCAGTGCACAAGGATGCGGATACAGTGTGGAACGTCGCCCGGCACGGCGATCTCCTGGGCGCAGAACAGAGGCACGTCTGTCCAGCCCATCTGGCGTGCTGCCCGGGCAGGAAAGACGGCGGTGAGGTCCGGTGTGACGGTGAAGATGACGCTGGCTACATCCCCGCTTTGTAACCCATTTGTCTCCACGAGGAGCTGCAACAGCTCACAAGTGGCGCTCAAGATGCTTTCCGTCGAGTTTTCTTCTGCGCTTGTCGCCCCGCGAACGCCCTGACAACGCATTGCGGTTCCCTCCTTTCTGTTGAGCGGTCATCCATTTGCCGGCCACACCTGCCTGTCATTGCAGCACGACACGCGCCGAAGTTGATGGCTTCAGGCAGGTTCCGGCAAAAAAGAAAAGCGTGGAGCTCTTCTGCTCCACGCTTCTTTGAACCTCTCTGCTAGTGATCGCTAGTCCGTTCCTCGGGTGCATCTCGGCGCATGAAGCAGCTTGCCTGGTGCCTCCGCATAGGCGTAATAGTAATAGCCACAATAGCAGTACCGCGCAGCATAGAGAAGATGCCCACAGATAGGCAAGCGAGCGCTCTTTGACTTGAGAACTAGACTCGGTTTAACCATCAATCCTCTACACCTACAGCCTTCAGCCAGCTCGACCGCACACATTGCGCCACGATCGAGTGCAGTTGCGGCAGGCGGTAAAAAGCATCGCCGCCGCCTCACCAGCACCATTCCCTTATACTACAACGTGCCTTGCCTGTCAAACAGCCCATGTTCTCGCGCCAGGGGTTCGTTCCCAGCCCGTAGTATAAGCCCGGCCTCCGCCCGCACCTTCCCTTCCAACGCGCCAGCCGCCCACCGCGCCTTCGCCTACTTCTGGCCCGCGCCCACCTCGCGGCCCTCCCCCAATGCAC
>DIVN01000180.1 GCA_002435875.1 Anaerolineales bacterium UBA6131 | reverse complement strand
AGCCGAGCGTGACGCGCACCGCCACTGCTCAAGGCCCGCAGCCGACGCGCACGGCCACGGCCACGTCCCTGCCGACCGTCGCCGCCAGCAGGACCGCCACTTCGGCTGGCCCCGGCCCCTCGGTGACCGTCACCCGTACGCCCTTTAGCCCTGGCCCGCAGGCCTCGGCCACCCGCACAGCCACTGCCACTCTGTGGCCATCGCTTACAGCCACCCACACGTTGCCGCAGCCCACGGCCATCCGCACCTCGGCTGGCCCTGGCCCTCAGCCGAGCGTAACGCGCACCGCTGTCGGCCCCGGCCCGCAGCCGTCCGTCACGCATACGGTGATCGGCCCGGCCGCCTACGCGACTTTCACCGCCACCGCTACCCTGACGCCTACCGTGACGTCTACTATCGCTCCACCGTGGATTGGCCCTGGCCCACAGGGCACACCGACGGTCGCGCCGCCTGGCCGCTCGCCGCTCTCGTCGACAACGCCGCTTGTGCCCTCCGCATCGGACCGTTCGCTCCCGCGCCTGCCGGTTCTCGTGCGTACAACGGGCAGTTTGCCGGACCGAGCGACCATCTTGTAACCTTTTTGTTACCTGACTCGTTGTACTGTCGTACGACGGGCCCCCGGGGCCCGCATCGCAATCGGGAGGAACAAAGATGAAGAGGGTACTTGGCATTTGGATCGCCTGCATGGTCTTGCTCGCCGTGGCTGTCCTGCCCGCCGCTGCCGGCGGGGACAACAATCAGTACCGCTGGGATGGCACGCCGTTTGGCCTGGTAGGCCAGATCACCGCCACCGATGCCGCCAGCGGCACGGTCACGGTTCTCGTGTACAGTGGCAGCTCATCCATCCAGCCTTCGGTAGGCAGTGAGTTGACCCTGGTCACCAACAAAGACACGCGCTTTCTCGAATTCGGCGCCACCTATGGCGATGAGCTCGCCTTCTCCGAACTCGAGGTAGGGGATATCGCCAACGTGCTGGGCTACATTTCTGCACAGGATGGCAGCGTAAGCTACATCGCTCTGCGCATTACGGTCGATTTCCCACTCTAGGGCATGCTGCAGCGCTCGGGCGATAGGCTGCTGCCTGCGCCAGCCCGGGTGGTGCAGGAGGGGAGGCTGCGAGGCCTCCCCTCTTGTTTTGTCTCTCGCCAGTTTCGCCCCACTCCTTTTGGCTTCTGGCCGCCACCTCCCTGATCCGTGCTCGACTCCCTCGGTGTAACCTCCTTGCTACCTTGTCCGTTATACAGGTTGTGAAGGAGGCAACATCGCCCTTCACCAAATGCACAAGGAGGATTAGCGAATGAAACGAACGATCTCAGTCATGCTGTTGACCGCGGCCCTGCTGGCAGCGCTGGTCATCCCCGCTGCGGCTGAGGGTGGCAAGGTGCGCTATCGCTGGCTCGGTGCCCGCTTTAGCCTGGTGGGAGAGATTACCGCGCTCGACGTTGACACCAGCACGCTCACCGTGCAGGTAAACCGTGGCAACCAGGTGGTCAAGAGTCTGATTGGCACAGAGCTCGCCATTGCGACGAACAGCAAGACCCGCTTCCTGCAGTGCGATCCCGCGGGCTGCCTGACCATCGCCTTCAGCGACCTGGACATTGGCGACGTCGTTAGCATCTCTGGCAACACCGTGCTCGAAGGCGATAGCACCAGCTACCTGGCCTCGCGCGTCTCCATCGATTGTCCGAGCTGCTCTCTTCAGTAGCGGCCCAACCCACAGTCTCGGCCGCGCCGCACAGGGGGAGGCTACCCAACCTCCCCCTGTCTCTATTTCGCCCGCGCCTGTGTCTCACCTCCGCTGCGGCGGCATAGGACAGGCCCACCCGTACCTTTCCGCGCTTTGTGGTGTTTGTGAAGGTATGACTGTCATCCTGTCGGACATATTCGAGCGTAGGAGGTTTGCGCCTGTGATCAAGATCGTTACCGATAGCACTTGTGATGTCCCTGCTGATTTGCTGGCCAAGTACGATATCCGCATTGCGCCCATCAACATCCAGTTCGGCCAGCAAACCTACCGCGAAGGAATCGACATCAGCCGTGACGATTTCTTCGCCAAACTTGAAGACACCATCCCCACCTCATCCCAGCCCTCACCCGGGCAGTTCACCGAAACCTTCCAGCCCCTGCTCGACGCGGGCCACTCTGTTCTGGCTATCACCATCACCACCAAACTCAGTGGCACCTACCAGTCGGCTGAGTTGGCCAAGTCCATGCTGCCAGACGCAGACATCCAGGTCTGGGACTCGCTATCGCTCTCCATGGGTACTGGTTACCAGGTCCTCGCCGCCGCCCGTGCTGCCGAGCGCGGCTGGAGCATGGCGGAGATCCTCGCCCTTCTGGATCCCATCCGTGCCGGCATGCATCTCTACTTCACCCCTGCCACCCTCAAGTATCTGCAGCGCAGCGGCCGCGTCGGCAAGCTGGCGGGCGCCCTCAGCTCGCTCTTGCAGGTCAAGCCCATCATCCAGGTGCAGGATGGCACGCTCGAGGCCTTTGAAAAGGTGCGCTCGCGCGTTGGCTCGCTCGATCGCCTGGTCCAGTTGACCGAGCGTGCCGTGGGCACCACAGAGCCCGTCAAGCTTGCTATCATCCACGCCAAAGCTGACGCCGAGGCCCAGGCTCTGCAAACCCGCTTGCAGGAGCACTTCCACTGCGTCGAAATGCACGTCGTCGAGCTCGCCTGCTCCCTCACCGTCCATGGCGGTCCCGGCATCATCGGCATCATCTCTTACAACGTCGTGCGCAATCCCATCGTCGGCTAAAGATTGCCATCCGTCTCCTCCTCACAGGCGCCTGGTAGGGCGGGCGAGTAACCCGCCCTACCAGTGTGCCCACACATCCAAGCCCCAAGCTCGAGCCTCTCCGCCGCTCATGGGTGCTTCCCATGTCCTGCGTAGTAGCCTGATCAACCCGACCTACAACTTGGCGAGAGGCGGCAAGTCTCTACGGCGTATCCTCCCAACCTGTCAGACAGCACTGCGCGGTGTCTCGTACACAGTGAACACAGTGAACAGAGTGAACACAGTGAACACAGCCAGCACCAGGGCTTCTCCCTGTGCAGCCTGTCTGGCAGCCCTACCAACTTGACCATCTGCCCTTAGTGCGCTAGAATAGGCGTCCCCAATACATTTGCCCGGTCGGCAGATCTCAGGAGGTCCCAGACTGTGCTTGCTCTCTGCCTGCGCGCCACAATCGTATCAATGCTTGCCTATGCCACCCCATCGGCCCTGTCCCATCGGGGTGACGCATGAGTGCGGCTGCCGGATCCGTTCCTACGCCCGTCCTTGGTAGGGCAAGCGATGCCCGCCTGCGCGCGGGCATGTGGCGGGTGCTCTGGCGCTGCATGAAGCAGCTCGCGCCCTATCGCGGCATTACCATCGCCGCCTATGCCGTCACTCTGGTGATCGAAGCGCTCACCCTGATCACGCCCCAGTTCATCCGCTGGATGATCGACAACGGCATCCGTGGTGCCGACGAGCGCTTGCTGATTTTCTCGGTCCTGGGCCTGCTTGCCGCTACCTCCCTGCGTGGTGTGCTCACCTACCTGCAGGGCCGCTGGTCTGAGGTCGCCTCGCAGAGCATCGCCTACGACATGCGCAAGGCCATCCACCGCAAACTTTCCGAGCTCTCCTTTGCCTACCACGATCGCAGTGAGACTGGCCAGATCCTGGCCATGGCCATCCAGGATGTCGACCGCATCCGTTTCGTTACCGGTCGGGCTTTCCTGCGCCTCATGGATGCCGCCCTGCTGCTCGTCGGTACGGCTGCGGTGCTCATCTGGATGAGCCCGCGCCTGGCCGTTCCTGCCTTGCTGACCATGCCGCTCCTCGTCTACCGTGCCTATCGCTTCAACGTTGTCTTTCGCCCGCTGTCGTTGCGCATGCAACAGCAGCTGGGTGTGCTCACGACACTCGTCGAGCAGAACCTACGTGGTGCGCGCGTGGTCAAAGCCTTTGCCCAGGAAGATAGCGAGATCGCCCGCTTCTCCGAACAGAACGAGCGCTCCTTCGACCTCTCGGCACGCTCGGGGGTGATGCGTGCCCAAGCGACGCCCCTATTTGACCTGCTGTCCAATGTGGCTGTCTGGCTCACGCTTGCCTATGGCGGCTTATTGGTCATGCGCGGTTCCCTCAGCCTCGGCGCGCTGGTGGCCTTCACTACCTACCTTTCGCAGCTTGCCCAGCCTGTACGCCGTCTCGGCATGATCCTGCCGGCCCTTGGCCTGGCTGCCGCCGCGGGCGAGCGTGTCTTTGAGATTCTGGATGAGGTACCGGACGTGGCCGAAGTGCCTGATGCGACCGATCTGCCTCCCGTGCGCGGCCACGTAGCCTTTCACAATGTCTCCTTTGCCTACTTTGGCCGCCATTCTGTGTTGCAGGATGTATCCTTCGAGGCGCAACCCGGCCAGGTCGTGGCCCTCCTGGGCGCCACTGGCTCGGGCAAGACCACCGTCATAAACCTGATCCCGCGCTTTTACGATGCCACTGCCGGAACGGTCACGATCGATGGTCATGACGTGCGGCAGGTGACCCTGCAATCCTTGCGCGAGCAAATCGGCATCGTCATGCAGGAGACCGCCCTTTTCGCCACCAGCGTCCGTGAGAACATCGCCCTCGGCCGGCCCGACGCGCCAGAGAGCGAAATCATTGCCGCCGCGCGGGCGGCAGAGGCCCACGCCTTCATCTCCGCCATGCCGCATGGCTATGACACGCGCGTGGGTGAGCGGGGCACCACACTCTCGGGCGGGCAACGCCAGCGCATTGCCATTGCCCGGGCCCTGCTCAAAGATCCGCGCATCTTGATCCTCGATGACGCCACTTCCAGCGTCGACACCGAGACCGAGCAGCTCATCCAGGCCGCGCTGCAGCGCCTGATGCAGGGCCGCACCTCTTTCGTCATTGCCCAGCGCCTGAGCACCTTGCGTCTGGCTGACCTGATCCTGGTGCTTGAGCATGGCCGCATCGTCGACCGCGGCACCCACGAAGACTTGTTGCGTACTTCCGGCGTCTATGCCGAGATCTACTACCAGCAACTGCGTCCGGGAGCCGAGGGGACCCCGCCGGAAGAGATTCCGGCTGGGCTTGGCGAGGAGGTGGCGCCATGACCTTCTCCATCGGCCGAGCCGGCCTGGATATGGGCCCAGGGCATGCCCTGGAGAGCTTTGGCGACAGCACCGCTGACCGTAGCCTCAACCTGTCCGTTCTACGGCGTTTGCTGGCCTACGTGTGGCCTCATCGCTGGCGCATGGCTGCCGCGCTGGTCCTCATGGTCGTCTGCGCCTTGCTGACCCTCGCTGTCCCCTACTTGATGAAGCTGACGATTGACCAGGCCATCGCGCTGGGGGATTCGACAGAACTCGCGCGCATCTCGTTGGCAATGATCGTTGCCCTGATTGGCATCTACTGGACATCCTGGCGCCAGCAGGCCATTCTCTCCTGGGTCGGCGAGCGCATCCTGGCCACGCTTCGTTCGGAGCTGTTCCAGCATTTGCAGGCGTTGTCCCTGGGCTATCACGACAAGCATCTGGTGGGCATCACCGTTTCGCGGGTGATCAACGACGTGGCTGCCATCAACGACTTGCTCTCGCAGGGGTTGATGACCCTGCTGCAGGATCTCCTGGTTCTGGTGGGTACCGTCACCGTCATGCTGACAATGAGCGTGCGTCTGGCTTTGCTCAGTTTCACGGTTATGCCATTGATGGTGGTGGCCACGGTGCTCTTTGCCAAGCGCGCACAGGTGGCCTTTGTCGAGACGCGTGTGCGCATCGCCGCGGTAGTGGGCGACCTGGCTGAGAACCTCTCCGGCATCCGCGTCATCCAGGCTTTCGCCCAGCAGGACGCCTCTCAGCAGCGCTTTGACGAGGTCAACAGCTCCAACCGTGATGCGCACATTGGCGCCATGTCCCTCTCCTTCGTCTTCATCCCCACCGTCGAATTCCTGGGCATGCTGGCAACGGCCGTGGTGCTGCTCTTTGGCGGCCGGGATGTGATCAACGGGAGCGTGACGGTAGGTGTGCTGGTGGCCTTCCTGGCCTATGTCACACGCTTCTTCCAGCCCATCCGCGAGCTCAGCCAGGTCTATGCTACCCTGCAATCGGCGCTGGCCGCTGGCGAGAAAGTGCTCGATCTGCTTGATACCAGCCCGGCATTGAGCGATCTGCCCGGGGCCATCGAAATGGACACCATAGAGGGACGAGTTGAGCTGCGAGACGTCTCGTTTGCCTATCAGGAAGGCGAAGAGGTGCTGCATGGCATCAACCTGCTGGTTGAGCCTGGGCAGACACTGGCCATTGTCGGGCCTACCGGCGCCGGCAAGACCTCTATCGCCAACCTGGTGGCACGCTTTTACGAAGTGAGCGATGGCGCGGTGTTGGTAGATGGCGTTGATGTGCGCCGGGTGCAGATGGGCTCACTGCGCAGACAGATGGCCCTGGTGCCCCAGGAGCCGTTCTTGTTTGCCGGCACCCTGGCGGACAACATCCGTTTCGGCCATCCAGACGCCACGGATGCAGAGGTGCAGGAAGCCGCGCGCCTGGCGGATGTGCACGAGTTTGTGTCGTCGCTGCCAGAGGGCTACAATACGCGTGTGCAGGAGGGTGCTGCGAATCTTTCTGTTGGACAGAGACAGCTGTTGTGCATCGCTCGGGCTATCCTGTCCGACCCGCGCATCCTCATCCTTGATGAGGCTACATCCAGCGTCGACACGCTGACCGAGCTCAAGATCCAGCGCGCACTACATAACCTGCTGGAGGGCCGCACGGCGCTGGTAATTGCCCATCGTCTGAGCACCGTGCGCCGGGCCGACCTGATCTGCGTGCTGCAGGATGGGCGCATCGTTGAGCGGGGCACACATGAGCAGCTGCTGGCTCGCGGCGGTCTGTACCGCGAGCTCTACGAAAAGCAGTTCGTGAGGGAGGGCGTCTAGGGCCGGCGCTGCACACGGTGCGGCTCGCCGGCGTGGGTTATGACTTTGGAGGTGCCAGATGGATCGTCATCAACGTGGCATCGCCGCTTTCATCCTCGCCTTGTGTTTGCTTCTGCCGATTTGGGCATTCGCTGCCCCAGTGGCCGCGCAACGTATCTACCTGCCGCTGCTGCTCAAGGGCTTTTCCAGTCCCCTCGGGCCAGGTCCGGGCGGTTGCCCTGCCTATGCTCCTGAGTTTGATTTCGTCACATCGCATGACGTCCTGCAAGCACCCTTTCTCGCTGAGCCTGCGCCACGCGTATGGTTCCGCGACCCCGTCTTTGACACGTGCGTGGTGCGCGTTACCGATCGCGCCCACGACCTCTCCCCAGACGATGGCTCGCATGGCCTGAAGAACGAATACTCGCGGGTGCAGTCCTTCAATGCCGATGGCACGCGTCTCCTTGTGCGTGGCATCGAGGCCACTTATTACCTCTACGATGCCTCGACGTTGCAGCCGCTGCGCCAACTGCCCGTTGCGGACGAGCCGCGCTGGGATGCCAGCGATCCTAACCAGCTCTTCTTCGTGCAAGGTGTTGAGTTCTTGGCCTGCGATGTGCGTGATGGCAGTACGCGGCTGGTGCATGACTGGTCAGTCGACTTTCCCGGGCAGCACTTGAGCGCAGTCTGGACGCGCTGGGAGGGCAGCCCCTCCATGGACGGCCGCTACTGGGGCTTTATGGCGGACGACGAGTCGTGGATGCCGGTGGCGCTGCTGATCTACGACCGCGTGGCCGGGCGTGCGGTGGCCAGGCGCGATCTGCCTGACACGGCTGATGCCGACAGCGTGACCATGAGCCCGCTGGGTAGCTGGCTGCTGGTCTTCTGGGACGACGTCTGTGCGGAAGGTGAGCTTGGCAGCGAGAGCAACCACTGTGGGTTGGTCGCCTACGACCGAAACCTGACCCACGCCCGCGGGCTCTTGCGCATCGTTGGCCACGGTGATACGGCGCTCGAAGCCAATGGCGGTGAGGTGTTTGTGTACCAGGACATTGACACCGACCACATCTCCATGGTCGATCTGGCCACTGGCCAGATCACCGATCTGTGGCCGATTGACTTCAGCCATACTGCCATCGGCCTGCATATCTCGGGACGCGCCCTGCAACGGCCTGGTTGGGTCGTGGTCTCCACACATGACGGCGACGTCCAGTCCCACACGTGGATGGATGACCAGGTGTTCTTGCTAGAGCTGAAAGCTTCCGGCCGCTTGGTGCGCCTTGCGCACACCCACTCGCTGGTCGACATGGAGCAGGAGCACGATTACTGGGCAGAACCGCAGGCCAGCACCAATCAGGACCTGACGCGCGTGCTTTTCACCACCAACTGGGGTCGCTCGGGAACCGAGCAGGTGGAGATGTTCATGGTGGCTCTACCGAATGACTGGGCGACGCGACTGCCATAGCATAGGCCTCCGGTGCGGTGCCTACGGCTCTCGCTCAAACACCAGCGCTTCTCCTCCGGTGCTGACGATCGTCAGCGTGGCCCCCTCAAGGCGAAACGTCGTCGCCGCCCCCAGCAGGTTGAGAAACGTCTGCTCCTGATTCATCACACCATCTGGATCGTGGCAGAACATCTTGGTGGAAAACAGGGCGCCGAAGGTGACCTTGTCCTTCTGCACCTCGTACGATCCACCATAGCTGTTGCAGCCGGCCGTGCCGCCCACGCGCCCCTCCTGGAACGACGCAGTGACCTGCGACCCGGCGAGCACCTGCTCCTCAGCGTAGCTCACCAGCTGCCAGGACGTGTCCTCAAGCGGGTCCGCGACCGGCCTTCGCCAGGAGCAGCCTACGGCAACTGCGAGCAGCGCCGCGGTGCATAGTACCGAACGTAGCTGTCTTGTGATCACCATGCACTCTCCGTTGTTCTCTGTCTGCACAGTAGACGCGACTTGAGAGGTGGGAGTTCCGGTTTCCACTTGTGAAGGGCGTCAGTTGTGGGTAGACTAAAGGTGCTGGCCGCGCTCCCCCTTCCCCACGTGGGAAGGCCACGGTCTCCGACCCCAGGGAGGAGGGGGACAAGAGCACGTCAAATCGCGTCTCCTCGCCCTCGACGATCGTGTACTGAGGTTGACATATGGACAATGCGACAACTGTAGCCGACAGCAGGCGTTACGCCCTCGGCGTGGACCGCGGGGGCACCAATGCCCGCGTCGGCCTGGTGCGCAACGACGGCCAGGTCCTGTCGTTGCTGACTGAGCGCACCGAGCCGCCTGGCTCGCGCCCGTGGGAAGTCAGCGACAGGGCACTCATCGGCCTGCTGCGTCGTGCGCTGGACCAGCCTGAGGTTGCTGCCGTGCCGCTTGACGGTATCGGCCTGGCTACCAACGGTCTGGTCGGACAGGATGGTATGGCTGTGGGTATGGGTGGCCCATGCGAGGCCCCCTGGTCCGAGACGCCAGTGCAGACCATCCTGCAACGTGGCCTCGGCGTCGCCTTGCCGGTGCGGGCCGAGATCGATGCCAAGGCGGCCGCCTGGGGCGAATACCTCTTTGGCGCAGGCCGCGGCCATCGCCACATCGTCTACCTGACCATCGGCACGGGCATCGGCGGCGGGCTGATTCTGGATGGCCGGCTCTACCAGGGAGCTGGTGGTGCGGCTGCGCTGGCCGGCCACATCAGCGTGGACATGTACGGTCACCGCGCCGAAAACGGCATGGTGGGCATCGTGGAAGACTATGCCTCGGGTCGGGGCATCGCTGCTGCGGCACAGGCCGCCTTGGTCCGCGGGCGCGGTGGCCGCTTGCGCGAGCTCTGCATGGGAAACATCGGCAGCATCAGCAGCGAGATGGTCTTTCAGGCGGCACGCGACGGCGATCCTCTGGCCACGGAGGTGCTGCAGGGCGCTACCCATGCCCTCGGTATTGCCATTTGCAGCCTTCTTCATCTGTTCAACCCGGATGTGGTCATCCTGGGTGGTGGCGTGGTGCAGCAGGGGGAGCTGTTCCTTGGCGCGCTGCGTCGCACGGTGGAGCAGAACGCCATTCACTACTATCGCCAGACGCCCATCCTCGTCTCGCAGTTGGGCAACATGGCCGGCGTGCTGGGCGCGGCAGGTCTGTTCTGGCAGTAGAGGCGGCGATTGGGGCGGGCAATCCGCTTTGTAGGGGCACGCTGCAGCGTGCTCGATAAGTCTGGGCAACGGAGGCTGGCATGGAATCGATGAAGATCCTGCAGCACTATGTGCGGCCCTCGATGGGCTGTACGGATCCTGGCGCGGTGGCCCTGGTGGCTGCCTCGGCGGCGCAAGCTGCCGGGGGTGAGGTGCAGCGCATAGAG
>DIVN01000250.1 GCA_002435875.1 Anaerolineales bacterium UBA6131 | reverse complement strand
ACTCCCAGCCCGCCTAGCAGTATCCCAAGAATCCCGGCTGTGGTTCGACTCTTGGCTGGTCTGTACGCTCCGTAGGGCGCATACTGATATGGCTGCGGCCCACGCGGTCCGTACTGAACCGGCTGTTGGACATAGTTCGGTGGTGTCGGCGGTTGCGTGTTCCTATTCAGCGCCCGCGGCGCATTCACCCCCGCGCAGCCGAACGTGGTGCAGCCTCCGTTATGCTGCCAGCATTCGGCGTGGTGAGGAATGCCGCACGTGTCGCATACGTACACGGCGGCCCCCTGGGTGATCGGCGTCTGGCAGTAGGGGCAGTTCTTTCCCGTGATGCCGTAGCCTGCGACAGTACTTCCCATCTTCCTCTCCTCCCTTGATCATTCGCCTAATGAGGCGCAAGCAGCGTGAACGGATATATGGCGACATTCCGCAGCACCCAATGCGCCATCAGAACTGCGGCGACAATCCAGCCAGCCCGTGGCCACATCGACAGCGACCAGGCTCGACGGCCGGATACCGAGACACACACAGTCGACGCCAGACGGTATAGCAGCAGCGGCACGGCAATGATCAGCATGACGTTGCACCGGAGTGCGCCCAAGACGTTCAGGTGCACCAGTTGGTGCAATCCTCTCAGGCTGCCGCACCCGGGGCAATACAGCCCGGTGACTGCGTGGAAAGGGCAGGCAGGGACCCATTTTAGGCTCGTTGGCGGGTTATAGTACAAGGCAACGCTTACCGCTGCCGACAGGACAACCAATCCCGCCGCCTCCAGTTTTCCTCTAGTATCCACCTGATCCCAACGCTATCAGGACCATGAGCACGATGTAGATCACCACGCCTGCCAGCCCAATGTTCATCCACAGCTTCGCGGAGTTCGCCGCCTGCACGGCGCCGGCGTAGTCCCCGATGCTCTTCTTGCTACGAGCTTGCGATGCGTATACTATGGCCACAATGCCAAACGGCAGACAACAGAACAAGGTTACCAGAATCGCCTCTGTCAGGTAGTCCTTTACCTGCTGTGCCGGAGAGTATCCGCCGTATGGGGCCGGTGGGTAAGGCTGGCCACCCGGGTAAGTCTGGGCTGGTGGTTGCACATACTGCGGTGGCGGAGGCGGCTGGTAGATCTGTCCCTGCGGAGTGGGTTGTGAGCTCCGCACCCCGGCTAATTCCCTGCAGCCGAAAGTGGTACAACCGCCATTCTGCTGCCAGCACTCGCGGTGATGGGGTATCCTGCAGGAATCGCAAACGTGCGCCACATCGCTTGGCTTCAGCGGGGTCTGGCAATACGGACAGTTCTTGCCCGCAATCCCGGGACCGGCTATTATATCTGGCATTGACTCCCCCTCTGCTGTTCTCTATATGAACCTGTTGTCTGCGCCAGGCATCAGAACCAACTCCTGATCCAGCCGAAGAAGCTGACGCGGCGTCTGTTAGTCTGACCCTCCGCTGTCGCGCGTCGAGCGCGAACCCTGTCATCGATCAGCTTCCTAATCTCCTGCGATGCGGAGCCAGTCAGATTCGGGGCTGAGACAGCCCACTTGTTGAGCTCACCCATCGGCCTGCCGCCGTGCTCCGCGGCGTTGTCCAGAACAGCGCCTGCCCTGTAGCGGAACTGGTCAAGGGCACTGGGAGTGCTGAGGTCTGTCTCCATCGCCAGGGCTGACAGTTGGCCTATGTATGGTTCCGGGTCAGTAGGGTTCATGACTTGTGCCTCGGTGTAGGCTCTTAATGCTCCCGTGTAGTCGCCCGTGTTGTACAGAGACCGCGCCACCCGCGTGCGAACCGACGCTTCACGCAGAGGACTGGCCAGATCGGTGTTGCGATGGAACTGCTGATAAGCTAGCAGCGACAGAAGAACCACGATCACGGCACTCTTCAAGCCGATCCGCGGAGCGGTCTCATTGTTAGTGATACCCAGCAGCTGGCGCAGGGGCCTGGGCAAGGCATAGTACAGGTTCAGGCCTGGCTCCGTGAAAAGGACCTTGACCTCAGGTGGGGTCCCGGCCGCAGCGCTCGGCCTTGGCGGCGTTTTACGCTGAGCAGGCAACAACCGGGCAGCAAGCTCGTGCACCTCATTGCTCCTGGAAGCATCTCCGAATATCAGAAACCCCGGCAGCTTGAGCATGTGGTCTCCCGACCACTGGAAGAACGCCCTTTCCGAAGCCACCGGATCGACTACCAATGCGAGCATCATATCGTCTCGGAAGAAGTTCCTGTTTATGAACTGGTCATTCTCGGACAGGAACACACCGAGGCCGGGGTGAGTATGATACCAACCGACGATTCTGAGATCCGGCCGCCGCGCCTCGCGCTCAGCATTCAGCGCCTTCCAGGTTTCGTGAGTGAACGTCAGGGCTGATCTGCGCTCCTCCGCATTTCTAGCCGCAAGGCGGTCGTCGATCCTTACGTAGTCGGAACCTCCTGACCGGTAGACATTGCCCAGCAGTACCCCTCCAACTTCGTTGCCTGGCGAAGACGCCGCGTGTTCCTCAATACCTCGGGCAACAGCTTCGTGAACGTAGACGGCTCGCTCTACATCATCAACACGACCGCACGGCGCAGCGTAGGTGCACAGCTCCTCCGCAGGGGTCGGCTTCTCCTCAACGGACGCCGTTGTGCTTGAGTCTCCCAGATGTATCTGAATGTCTTCAGCGTCGTTCATTGTACCAGTCTTCCTGTCGCCAGAAGTGAACCCCGATCCTGGCTGCCGCTCTGACAGCCCGCAAAGCTTCGGCATCCGCTGCGTTCATCGGATTCGGTCTAGGGCATTCGCGTCCGCACGCCGCCGCTTCACCTACTCAACTAAGAGACATCTCGAAAGATAATCGCAGAATGCCGCTTTCGCAGATGGAGACATTGACTCACACCCAAGGACGATGTCGTCTGTGTCAGCCTTGAGTTTTCGCCAAAGCACCGGGTATTCCGCCTGAGAGCCGTGCCATCCAGTGAACTCACCGAACTTGGGCCTTCTCAGCGCCTCCAAACGCAACTTCAGCAGGCTCTCAGCACCCGTACAACGATCTGAACTGCTATCGACCTGCCACCGGCGAATAACCTCGGCAAGCGCATCCTCCCAGCCCCCGTCCTCATCCCAATAGATACCGTTGCCCCTCTCGCGTGCTGTCCACACAACTGCGCAAGCCGACTCACGCCAGGCATTCAGAGCTCGCCTTAGGTCTTGAACCTTGACTGCCGCCGCAGGCGAGACTCGGTGCGCAAGTGCATCATTCGCTTCTCTACGACACTCCGCATAGATGCTCAGGAACTCACGCC
>DIVN01000154.1 GCA_002435875.1 Anaerolineales bacterium UBA6131 | reverse complement strand
TAACAGCTATTGTGAGTCGGAACGCAGATTTGGCAAAGGGCCCCTGCGAGCCTACAATGAAAAGAGTATTCTTCTTGGCGAGCCCCTTGTGAAAAGGGGCTCGATTTGGGTGCAGGTGGTTTGTATGGATACAGCAGCAATACTGGAAAAACTAACACAGGTTGAAGCGCACTATGACGATTTGGAACGTCAACTAGCAGATCCCATGATCGCCATGGATTTCACTCGCCTGAGGGAGTTGGCGCAGGAGCGATCGGAAATCGCCGAGGTTGTGCAGGCCGCGAAGGAGTGGCGCCAAGTCGTTCAAGAACTGGCGACGACTCGCGAGATGTTGAGCGATGAGCTGGACGAGCAGATGCGTGCGCTCGTCGAGGGAGAGGTACAGTCACTCGAAGAGAGTGAGCAGCGTCTGGAGCATCAGATCCAGTTGCTGCTGCTGCCCAAGGACCCGAACGATGACCGCGATGTCATTGTGGAAATCCGTGCCGGAACTGGTGGTGATGAGGCCGCCCTTTTTGCCTCCGATCTGTACCGCATGTACTCCCGTTACGCTGAAAGCCAAGGATGGAAGTCCGAGATGCTCAGCTCCAGCCCTACGGGGATCGGGGGGTTTAAGGAGATCATCTTCCAGATCGAGGGACGAGGTGCCTACTCGCAACTCAAGCACGAGAGTGGTGTGCACCGGGTGCAGCGTGTCCCAGAGACAGAGGCAAGCGGTCGCATCCATACCTCAACGGCCACGGTGGCCGTGCTTCCGGATGTAGATGAAGTCGACGTGCAGATTGCAGCAGAGGATATCAGGATCGACGTGTTCAGGGCCAAGGGCCATGGGGGTCAGGGCGTGAATACGACGGACTCTGCCGTGCGTATCACGCACCTGCCGACGGGCTTGGTTGTAACCTGTCAGGACGAGCGCTCGCAGTTGCAGAACAAGATGCGGGCGATGTCAATCTTGCGGGCACGACTGTATGATATTGAGCAGAACCGGCAAGATGAAGAAGTGGGTGCCACCCGGCGAGCCCAGGTAGGCACAGGTGAGCGCAGCGAGAAAGTGAGAACGTACAACTTTCCCCAGAGCCGCGTGACTGACCATCGCATCAACTTGTCCAGCTATCGCCTGCAGAACGTCCTGGCGGGCGAGCTGCAGGAGTTCATTGATCAACTGGTCATGGAAGAGCAGGCTCAGAGGCTGCGCACCGCCGGCATCGCCTAGATGCCAGGTGCCTGATCTGCCATTGTGCGGGCTTCCAACCCCGCTGGATGTGCGCCAGGCCCTGCATTGGGCAGTGACTGCCTTGGTTCAAGCTGACGTGGAGTCTCCGCGTCTCGATTCCGAAGTTCTTCTTGGTCATGTGTTGCGATGGACACGCTCCCGACTTCACGCCTGGCCTGAGCAGAAGCTTTCCAACCGGGAGTGGGAAGAGTTCGTTGCTGCGGTTAATCGTCGCTGCCAACACGAGCCCGTGCCGTACATCATTGGACACCGTGAGTTCTTCGGGCTCGACTTTGTGGTTGATCGAAGGGTGCTCATCCCGCGCCCTGAGACAGAGCTGGTCGTGGAGCGGGTGCTCGAGACAGTACGGGAGATGGGGTGGACCTCAGGCGCAACTAGCGTCGCTGACGTTGGGACTGGCAGCGGAGTGATTGCCGTCTGTGTGGCGACGCGCCTGCCCGCCGCAAGAGTGTATGCCATTGATTCCTCCCCTGATGCGCTGCAGGTGGCTGCGACCAACGTGGCCAGGTTGCGGGTCCAGAACCAGATCCAGCTGCTCTGTGGCAATCTGCTCGATCCGCTGCCTGATCGAGTGCAGTTACTGGTGGCGAACCTGCCGTATGTGTCAACTGCGGACTTGCATGCTGCGGCGAGAGACGTGCGAGACTATGAGCCTGTCGCCGCTTTGGACGGGGGGCGAGATGGTCTGGACTCCATCCGCAAGCTCTTGCAGGAGGCCCCTCGCTGCCTCGCGCACCATGGGGTACTCCTATTGGAAATTGGTGCTGACCAAGGGCCCAGGGTCGCGAATCTGGTACAGCAGGCATTTCCTAATGCACGGGTGGAAGTCATGCCGGACTATGCTGGCTTTGACCGCATCGTAAGGGTCTGGTCCTGATGTGTCCGGCTGCCGTTGGGCCTACGACGGGTTCGTCTTTCAGCGCCGGGAAGGCGTCGTATCGCCTGCTTGCACTGGACCTCGATGGAACGATAGTCGATGCGCATATGCAGGTCTCGTCGCGCGTTCGAGCTGCCATAGGGCAAGCTACGAGATTGGGAGTTCATGTTACCCTTGCTTCGGGTCGTCCCTTCCAGCACACACGATCGTTCGCCGACGACCTGGGAATTGTCGAGCCGCTGATCTGCTATCAGGGAGCGGTCGTCCACGATCGGCAGGAGGCCCTGCCATTCCTCCATCTTGGAGTGCCGGCCCATCTGGCGAAGGAGTGCATTGACCTGGCCAGGGAGCAGGATTGGGACATATGCCTTCATCTTCACGACCGGCTCTTTGCCGAGCGAGCGACAGCGCGGCTCCGCTTCTATGCGGAGTACTCGCCGATGAAGGAGGAACTGCATCTGGTGGACAGCCTCTACAGCATGCTTGAGGATGATCCAACCAAACTGGTGTTGGTTGTTGACGCTGCTCAATGCCCGGTAGTGACAACCATGGTCAGGGAGCAGTTTCAGGACCGTTTGTCGGTTGTGCAGTCTTTTGCGCAGTTCGTCGAGATGACCCATGTGCGAGCATCGAAAGGGCAGGCTCTGGCATTCCTGGCGCGAAAGCTGGGTGTCGCGCGCAAGGAGACGATGGCCATTGGCGACAACGATAACGACATTGATATGATCAGATGGGCGGGCCTGGGTGTGGCCATGGGCAACGGAAGCGACGCCACCAAGGCGGCTGCAGACCTCCTGGCCCCCAGGATTGATGAGGACGGGGTCGCAGCAGTGATCGAAGAGCTCATTCTAGGTGACCGTAGTGCGGCAGAGAACTAGCCTTTTGTCTACCGCTGACCCCGGTAGTTTCGACACCGCTGTTGGTGCGCTCCGGGCAGGTGAGGTCATAGCCTTGCCCACGGATACCGTCTACGGGCTGGGCGCGCATGGGTTGTTGCCCCAGGCAATCGCACAGCTCTTTGTGCTCAAGGGTCGTGAGTGGATGAAACCGATTCCTCTGCTGATTGGTCAGATGGACGATCTGTGCGTCGTAGCGTCTGAAGTGCCCGAGATAGCCTGGCGCTTGGCGCAGCGCTTTTGGCCAGGTCCGGTGACGCTCGTGGTGCCCTGCGCCAGCACTCTGCCGGTGATGCTCACAAGCGGAGGTTCGTCTGTGGCGGTGCGCATGCCCGCCCACGACGCAGCACTTCGGTTGATCTCAGAGCTAGGTGCACCCGTCGCGGCGACGAGCGCCAACTTGTCTGGAGGGACGGACGCGGTCACTGCGCAAGAGGTCGAAACGATCTTTGGCGGGAGAGTTCGCATCATCCTGGATGGTGGGCGCTGTCCTGGGGGAGTGCCCTCTACGATAGTGGACTTGACGGCCGAGCCAGTGGTGATACGCAGGCGTGGCACGCTAGCAGCGGCGGTGGAGGATTTCCTGACGCAGGCGCAGTAGGGACGCGCCGACTACTCCCCTGCTTTGGAGTCAGGCTTTCCCTTGCTGGTGTTCTCGTCGTTGGCTGGCTCATCATCGCGGGGCGCGTGGAGCTCCGATCTGAACTCCCGGATGCTCCTCCCGAGTGCGCCCCCGAGCTCAGCCACGCGGCCGACGCCAAAGACAAGGATCACGACGGCCAGCAACAAGAGCACCTCTACTGGGCCTATATTGCGTAGCATTGTACCTCCGCTTCGCACAAAACCGGCTGGTAAGTTAGCCCAGTGTAGCACGGATATGCCCCCGAGACAAAATGCGCTTGCATTTGCACCTTGTTGATGATAAACTCGGCAAGCCAGGAGGCGACCAATGGTAAGCCAGGCACTATACCGCCGCTGGCGGTCACAGACCTTTGCGCAGATAATCGGCCAGGAGCATGTGACGACCACTTTGCTCAACGCCTTACGCGCTGGGCGGATTGCGCATGCCTACCTGTTCTCAGGACCACGCGGGACAGGCAAGACAAGCACTGCCCGCGTTCTGGCGAAGGCGCTGAACTGCCTTAGCCCCCAGGATGGCGAGCCATGTAACCGCTGTGCAATGTGCGAAAGCATCAACAGTGCTCGTTCTCTAGATCTCATCGAGATCGATGCCGCTTCGAATCGTGGCATTGATGATATCCGCGAGGTGCGCGACAAAATTGCCTTCTTGCCGAGCGAAGGCCGGTACAAAGTCTACGTTGTCGACGAGGCGCACATGCTGACCAATGAGGCCTTCAACGCGTTGCTCAAAACGCTTGAAGAGCCACCTCCTCATGCCATCCTTATCCTCGCCACCACAGAGCCATCCCGCATTCCCGCCACCATTCTTTCGCGGTGCCAGCGCTTCGATTTCCGACGCATCTCTCTGCCTGACTTGATTCAGAAGCTCAAGATGATCTGTCAGCAGGAGAAGGTCAATATCGACGATCTGGCAGTCGAAGCCATCGCTCGATACGCGATGGGAAGCTTCCGCGATGCGGAGAGTCTGCTCGATCAATTGATGGCGTTTGGCAACGATGCGATTACCCTTGAGGATCTACATCGGGTGCTTGGCACTGCCCCTCGGGAGATCGTGGAGGGCGTTGTCGAGGCTGTTCTTACAGGGGATATGGCCGGCGGTCTGACCTTTGCCGGTCAGGCAGTGGATAATGGAGTGGATCCGCGCCAGCTCTCGCAGGAGATCCTGACGTACCTGCGCACTGTCCTCATGTCAAAGGTCAATGCAACGGCGGGGGCACAATGGAAATCAGCAACCATAAATACCCTGGGCTCCCCTGTTGAGGCATCGCTTCCGCACTTGCTAGCCACCATTCGGCGCTTCAATGATGCGGCGAACGCCTTGCGCAAAGGTACCAGCGGCCAGCTCCCACTGGAGCTAGCCATTGTAGAATCTGCTCTTGCAGCTTCGGCGCTGCGGGCAGGCGTGGAAACGAGTTCGGCTCTGCAAGAACGGTCAGAGTCCAGTGCTCAGGCACAAGCGGAAATGGTCAGACGAGTTGTGGCTGGGCCCAAGCTGGACAAGAGGGAGCCTTCAGTTACATCTGAGGCAAGCCCATCGATCGATCTTGGTCCCTCTGCGTCGATCGCAGACAGTCCGGAACCTCCCGAGGCGAGCGCAGATAGCAGCAGTGAGTCGGCCGCCCTTGCGGGGCAAGTCACTGTTCTTGATATGGAGTGGCTGCGAGCCAACTGGGCGGCCTTGCTCAGGGCTGTTCGTCCACGCAACCGCTCGGTCGAAGCCCTGCTCAAGTCCTGCGAACCCCTCTCCGCGGATCCTGGCCTGATCACACTGGGCTTTTACCACGCCTTTCACAAGGACAAACTAGATGAACCGACACACAGAGGTGAGGTCGAGCAGGCCCTCGCTGAAATTAGCGGACAGACGGTGCGCGTGAAGTGCGTCTTGATCGAAGAAGAGCCCGAGACGAGAGAACAGCGGAGCCGTGCCAACCGGCGCGAGCAACTGCTCAAGAATCCAGTAGTGCACGAAGCTATCGAGAAGTTTGGTGCACGGGTGATTGACGTCGATTAGGGGAAAGGAATCGTTATGGGCAGTAAGGGTAAGGGCGGCCGCGGGCCGTTCCAGTCCAATCCAATTTCGATGATGAAACAGGTACAGCAACTGCAGGAGCGCATGCAGCAAGCACAGCAGGAGCTGAGTGAAGAGACCTTGTCTGTGTCCGTCGGTGGGGGAGCGGTCACCGTCGTGATGACGGGGCAGCAGGAAATGCGCTCAGTGACGATAGATCCGGCGGCGGTCGATCCGGCCGAAGTGGACATGCTGCAAGACTTGATCCTAGCCGCCGTTAACGAGGCACTAGCCAAGTCGCGAGCCCTCGCTGAAGGTAAGATGGCGCCCATTACCGGTGCTCTCAACATCCCAGGGTTGATGTGATGTCTGCAACTCCCCGTCCTGTTACGCGGCTTGTCGACGAGCTCAGTCGTCTGCCCGGCATCGGGCCCAAGACCGCCTCTCGGCTTGCTTATCGCTTGCTGCGCTCGCCCATGGAGCAGGTGCTCGCCCTGTCTGAGGCGATCCGGCAGGTTAAGGAACTCACCGTTCTCTGCAGTGTGTGTTTCAACATCGCTGAAGCGACCCCCTGCGCTATCTGCAGCGATCCCAATCGGGATACCTCGCAAATCTGCGTCGTCGAGGATCCGCTCGACGTGATCGCGCTCGAGCGGACTCGACAATTCCGAGGGCTGTACCACGTCTTGCAGGGGGCTATCTCGCCTGTCGAAGGCATTGGTCCAGGCGAGCTTCGCATCGCTGAGCTGGTCGCTCGAGTGCGCCAGGGGACGGTGCGCGAGGTCCTGCTGGCAACAAACCCCAATCTGGAGGGTGAGGCAACCGCCATGTACATCGCCCAACAGCTCGCAGGCACTCCAGTAAGAGTCACGCGCTTGGCCCGTGGTCTTCCGGTTGGCGGCGATCTGGAATACGCTGACGAGATCACCCTGGCGCAGGCCCTGGAAGGCCGGCGGGAGATGTGAGTCGCATAACAGTGCCGTGACCTGACTCCTGCGACCATTGCTCCGACGGAGCGCGTTCACCGCGCCCGTAGTTGGCACGACGTCCCCTTGCACGTACTGGCTTTCGTGCCAGGCATATTCCCCCGCTCGTGCAGTTGCTTCGCAAGTGTCCCCAACACCTGCCTGTTGTATATCGGACGCTGACCAATGTGAATCCGTGTGCGGTGGGTAACGATTCGGTTACACGGCTTGCAGCTTGCCTCGCTCTGATGTAACATTTGGTACAACGCTTTGTTGTGCGCCCGGCCGTGGACCCACTGCGCGGCCCAAGTGATCCACTCGCTGATGTGAGTTGTGCATGACCATGGTGCAGGGCAGAGGAGCACATGTCTTCGGATGACGTCGTGGTGCAGGCGTTCACTGAACTCGCGCCTCATTACTCCTCCGTCATGGAACGTGAGCTCCAGCAGCTTTGGGGTGTAGGGTATACAGAGCTGCTAAACCACCTCGTCGCGCTGATACCGCATGCCTCCTCAGTCCGCCTCCTGGATGTCGCCACTGGAACGGCACATATCCCGGCTGTGGCGCTCCAGCGAGCGACAGTNNGATTGACATCACACCCGCCATGCTAAAGGCCGCTCAGAGCACTCTAGCGCAGGATGGCACCGCGCAACAGACCAGATTGGCCTGTGCCTCAGCCACTTGCCTGCCCTTTCCTAGCGGGAGTTTCTCTGTCATCACCTGCGCCTTGGCGACGCACCACATGGATGTTGCGGCTGCGCTAGCCGAGATGCGTCGGGTGCTCCGGTCGGGAGGGCATCTGTTGCTACTTGACGTGGGGGCGCTCCCAGTCTGGCGCACTGCCGTCGGCAGGGCGGCGATACATTGGGCACTTTTGTTGTATGGCTGGGCGCACCGGAGCAACAGGGCAAAGGCTGAAGCTGGGGCAGTTCCGAATCTGCGGACAACGGAGGAATGGCAGTCACTTTTGCGGAATAGCGGTTTTGTGCATGTAGAACTGGTTCACACCTGGGCGCCCAGGCGTATGTGGTACCCACAGGCACTATTGTATCGGGCTGCGGCGGCATGACGCAAGACACAGGTCAAGGCAAACGCATGAGAGGGGGAATATGCAAATGGTGACGACACTGGAACTCCTACGCGAGGGGCGTAGATCTGAAATCTGGCAAAGGTACTGCGGGTTCTTGGACCTGAGCATGCAGGACTTTATGGATATTCAGCGTCGGCTCCTCATGGAGCAGGTTGCCTTGCTCAGCCAATGCGAGCTGGGACGCAGGCTCTTTGGTGACAAGCCGCCCTCCAGCGTTCAGCAGTTCAGAGAGTCCGTGCCACTCACCACGTACGAGTCCTACGCGCCATATCTGCAGGAGAAGCGCGAAGACGTTCTACCTGTCCAGCCCCTGTGGTGGCTGCGTACGTCGGGGCGCTCGGGTGAGTATGCCTACAAGTGGGTGCCTTACACAGAGCAGATGGTGGCCCGGCTGGCGGAATGCTCTATGACCGGGCTGATCTTTGCCTCGAGCTTGCGTCGAGGCGAGTTTGTCTTTGAAGAAAACGACACCATGCTGTACGCACTAGCGCCTTTCCCCTATATCAGCGGTGCTATCGCCTTGGCTCTGGAGCGGGAGTTCAACTTTACCTATGTCCCGCCGCTGGACGAGGCAGTGCAGATGGAGTTCCAGCAGCGGATCAAAGAAGGGTTTCGCCTGGCTCTACGTACAGGTCTGGACGCTTTTGATGGCCTAGCCAGTGTTCTGGCCAAGATTGGTGATCAGTTCGTCGAAGGTGGGTCGACCTTCGAGCTTTCGCCGTTCTTCCTGCATCCCAAGGTGCTGATTCGCGTGCTGCGTGCTTTCGTTCGCTCTCGGATGGCTGGACGCAAGCACCTGTTGCCCAAAGACCTCTGGGATGTGAAGTGTATCGGCACCGGCGGGACGGATACAGCATTGTTCAAGAGCCGTATCAAGGAATATTGGGGCAGGGAACCCGTTGAGGCCTACGCCTGCACTGAGGGGGGACTGATGGCCAACCAGATGTGGAATTGCCGTGGCATGACCTTCTACCCCGATGTATGCTTCCTGGAATTCATCCCAGAGGAAGAACATCTTCGCAACCGCGTGGACCCTGCCTACCAGCCCCGTACCATCTTGTTCGACGAGGTAGAGGCGGGCAAACGCTACGAGCTGGTTCTTACCAATTTCCTCGGCGGGGCGATGGTGCGTTACCGTATTGGAGACATTGTGGAGTTCATCTCTCTCGCCGACGAGGAGCTGAACGTTCAGTTGCCACAGATGGTCTTTTACGCGCGGGCCGACGACATCATCGATCTTGCCTCCATCGCCCGCTTGACTGAAAAGGGAATCTGGCAGGCGATCGCTGCCTCCGAGTTCAGCTACAGCGAATGGGTGGCCAGGAAGGAATACGATGGCGGTGAAGTCGTCCTGCACCTCTACATTGAGCCCAAAGGTGAGGTGGATGGCGAAGCGGCGCGCCAGCGAATCGGGGCGCGTCTGAAAGATGTC
>DIVN01000213.1 GCA_002435875.1 Anaerolineales bacterium UBA6131 | reverse complement strand
TTTCGAGGACTCGGTGCTTTCCCCCTGTGACCAGCGCGGGGTCACCAGATCAACCTCGATGCCCTCGCTGCAGAGCTCCGGCACCAGTCCTGCCACGTGCTGTCCAAGGCCTCCAACGACGTACGGTGGATACTCCCACGAAAGCATCAGTACGCGCACCTTTGCTCTCCTTCCGAACTTGTCTTTGTTCAGCGGTCTGATTATACTGGAGCAATGGGGACGCATCAAGGGCGCCCCAACATCGCTCTCGTGCTTCGCCCTGGCCATCGTTCTTCATCCGCCATCTGTGCGAAAGCACGTCGAAAGGAGCCCATGGACACGCTTGACGAGCGCATCCATTCTCGACTGGTCGATGGCTCGCTTCCCTGCGCTGCCGCCTTCAGAATCGCCGCGCAGCTGCAGATCCCGCCCCGCGAGGTTGGTGCAGCGGCCGACAGTCTTGACATCCGTCTCTCCCGCTGCCAGCTGGGCCTCTTCGGCTATGGCAGCAAGGCCGAAGGCAAGCACCGCCGCGTCATCCCGCTAAACCCTGTGCTGCCCAGGCTCGAGGCAGCCATCCGCGCCGCCCTTGACGGCCAGGGCAAGTTGTCCTGCAGCGATGCCTGGCGCATCGCCGCCGAGCTCAAGGTGGGCAGACAGACCGTCTCCAATGCCTGTGAGGGACTAGGCCTGCGCATCGTGGCTTGTCAACTGGGGGCGTTCTAGCGTCGCCTGTTCCCGAATCAGCTCGCTGTAGCACGCACCGCCGCTTACTGGCTTGCGTGCCTCTGACACATCAATCGGCCTTTCGCGCAGCTTGTGGCCCAGGAGGGAACATGATCATCCGTGAGTTCGTGCCCGCCGATACCAAGGTGCTGGTAGACATCCTCAAGGCAAACCTGCAATTCAGCGACCCTCCCTCGGAGGGCGAGGAGGCCATGTTGCGCGTGCATGCCTGCCAGGCCGCGGTTTTCCTTGTCGCCGAAGAGAACGGACACCCCGTGGGTCTGAGCCGCGGCGTCTACGACGGCTCCAAGGCCCTGATCCACATCGTCTCTGTGCATCCAGCCTACCAGCGCCGCGGCATTGGCACGGCCCTCGTGCGTGAGACCGCCCGCCGTTTCCAGCTGCGCGGAGCATCCAGTGTCTCCGTCACCGTTCCTGGAGACGACCTATCCTTCTGGCGGCGCCTTTCGTTCAGGCTGACGACGCGCATCATGCACGCCCATCCCATCGAAAGTGTCTCGCAGTTGAACAAATCCTCGACTAACTGAGGGCATTCGCACCCTGTCGGAAGCCTACATCACCGGGGCGCTGGTAGCTCGCCTCGGCTTGCGCTCACCCTTCATCTGCATGTACAGGGCATAGAGGTTCTCGTTGTGCAAGTGCTGCACGAGGCCGTCAAGCGGCACGCGTGACTTGCCGCACGACTCGATATCGATGTTGTAGAGCGCGCTCTCCGGCGCGTTCTGCTGCACCAGCTCGCCCACTCTCTCCTCAAGGCAGCGCAAGTATTCCAGGCTGGCCTCGATCTCCTCGGCCAGCTCGCCGCGCAGCAACAACTGGCCGTGGCCTTGCACGACGCTCTCCGGTTTCAAGCTGCGAATGGCCCGCAACGAGCGTGCACTGTCGCGAATGTCTCCCCACAAAAAGTGAGGCACGGGCAACATCGCATCGCCAGCGAAGAGGATCTTGTCGCCTTCGACCAGCACCCCAATGCAGTTGTCGGTGTGACCCGGCAACGCCGTGATGTAGAGCGAGCGTGCGCCCAGGTGAAGGTAGAAATCGTCCTGACTCACTGCCGTCGGCAGCCGAATCTCCACCTCACGCAACCCGCGCGTCTGTTTTCTCGCCTCGGCCAGGCTCTCTGCGCCCCACTTTTGCAGCGCCAGTCGACAGTTCGGGTGAGCCAGCACTTCGGCCTGCGGAAAAAGAAAAGTGCCATTGGTGTGATCCGAGTGATGGTGGGTCAAAATCACATAGCGGACGGGACCCTGCCCACGCTTTTCTACAAAGTCCAGCAGCTCCTGCGTCTCTTCGGGAAAGGGCAGTGTGTCGATCACGATCGTGCCCTCCGAGGTCAGAATCGCCCCGGCGGTCACCTGCGCGTAACGATCGCTCGTGAAGGTATAGACATCCTCGGCCACTCGATCCCTGCGCATTTCACCTTCCATTCAAGTGGGTATGTCAGGCAGCGTGCCAGCAAAATCTCGCGGACAATAGCACAGGCGTGGACAAAAGTCAAGACATTTCGACATAAAAACAGGGGTCACAGCCAGCATCTGGCCGGACCCGCTCAACAAAAGAGACGCCTCCGCCATGCCGTGTGGCCCCGATATTGAACCTGCATGAGCAGGTGGGGAATACTTCCAACGGGTTTGCCTGGCCCTTACGGGCTACTACATTGCCGCCGGAGACGACATCCCCGTTTCCGAAACTGTTGGCTCAATAGTTAGGAGCGCATCACGCACATGGCAGATGGCGCTGACTCGACTGTAGCATAGAGAAACGATAATGTCAAATCGGCGTTCCGACTCACAATAGCTGT
>DIVN01000267.1 GCA_002435875.1 Anaerolineales bacterium UBA6131 | reverse complement strand
GACTATACCTGCTCCTGAGACAACCGTCGCCGTCCTATCGAGAACGCCTACGTCCACTGGTGGCTCGACAGCCTCTCCAACGCCGAGCAAGACCCTGCTACCGACCCATACCACTCAGCCTGCACCCACCCACATCAGTCTGCCTTCGGCGACGGCGACCAGGACCGCAGCGCCTACTCTGACACAGACCGCAACGCCGAGTGCAGTGCCTTCGGCAACCCACACGCCCCTGGTATCGTTTCGTTTGACCCTCGAGGACACACCAGATCCTGTACCAGCGACCTATCGCATCTACTACTCGGCATGCGTCCTGAACCAAGGCAATGTTCCACTCAGCAATGTTGTGCTGACCGCAGTATGGTCACCCCGTGAGTGTGTCTACTACCTGCCGCTTAACCCTGAGAAGTTGACGTGGGAGCTAGGAGCCATAGAGCCAGGCCTACGCTCATGTGTGAACTTTGCGCTCAACACGTACAGTATCTGTGGTGGCAGTACGGTGACAGCCGAGGTTTCGATGGGCTGCGACCAGGGTACGGCATACGAAGTTGAGCACACGCGCATAGGTCCGACTCCAACGCCCATAATCACGCCAACCGAGACCGCCACGCCGACTCCCACTGCGACGGGAACACCAGAAGTGACAGGGACGCCATCCCCAAGCGCCAGCGCAGAGGTTACGGCAACTCTCACAGTAACGCTGCCCGAGACCGCGGTCGCGACGTCCACAGGGACGCCTTTGGCTTCACCGGACAGCCCAGCACTTTAGGCAGCTATCAGTTTCCGCAGTGCCACTGGCTGGTGCAACGGTCTCCGGAGCAGTGGTCGTATCCCTATCGCACGCGTTCCCACAACGCTGACTTCCCTCGCATACCCTCAGTAAAAGCGCTCGATCGGCCAGCCGCGCTGGGTGGCGTGGGCGCGGAGGCGAGGGTCGGGATTCACAGCGACAGGATGGCCGACCGCCTGCAATAGAGGCAGGTCCGAGATGCCATCGCTGTAGAAATAGGCATCCTCGAGCGATGCCTCGTGCTCTTCCGCGTACGTGCTTGCCCAGTAGACCTTATGTGGGCCATAACAGGGTGGATCCACGATCCGCCCCGTGAGACGTCCTGCTTCCACAACCAGCCTTGTGCAGAGGTAATCCGCAACTCCAAGGTGCGTCGCACACGGCCCGACGATGTAGGGAGTAGACGCGGAGATGATGGCCACGAGGTGACCCTGGTCCTGATGTGCTTGTAGGCGGGCTATGCCCCGTTGTGCAAGGTGATGCACGCCTACGTCGTCAAACCACTGTTGGCAGAGCAATCGGGCTTGCTCCTCACTCTGCTCGGCGGCTGCCAGGGCCAGCTTGGCCGCGACCTTCGGATAGTCGAAGAACCCCATCCTGTATAGTGCCGCATACCAGTAGGAGCGCAGCAGCATTGCTCGGCCAACGTCCCCTCGCTTGCGAAGGTAGCGAATATAGAGCACACCCGAGCTGCCATCAAGCAGCGTGCGATCCAGGTCAAATAGTGCGAGGATCTTGCGCATGCCTCTCCAGTTCCTGCAAAGTGATGTGAGTACAGAAGGACTTTCGGGCGCGCCTACAGGAGGTCCTCCAGGCGCTCTCCGCGTGCGTCGGCACGCTCGGCCAGCCAGGCCAGATGATCCTTGGGTGGTGGTGGCTGCTCGTCCGCTGGGCGGCGAATGAGTCGCAGGGCGTCACTGGCACACGCAGTGACACAAAGGCCGCACCCCATGCAGTGCATGGGATCGACGATACATTGGTCATCCACCATCGTCAGGGCACCAAAATGGCAACGCTCCACACACTGGCTGCAGCCAACACAGAGCTCGGCATCCACCCGCGCCAGAAAGGCCGACCGGGCCAGCGCGTGCATCTGACCAAACTCGACGATGCCGCGCAAGATGCCGCAACAACAAGGGCAGCAGTTGCAGATGTAGTGGATGCCATCCTGCTGGTTGTAGACCGTATGCACAAGGCCAGCTTCTTCAGCCTCACGTAGGATACGTTTTGCCTCATCTTTGGTGACAGGCTCTATGTACTCGACATGGGCGAACGCACCCTCGACGGGCGCAAAGCTGACGCAGTTGAAGCGGGGATAGTCGCACGCCTCCCCCAACAAGCCCTTCTGTTTGCGGCAGATACACTCACGAATGCCAAACGCCATGGAGGCGTCAAGCAAGGCAGAGACTCCTTCATACGGGAGCACATCCACCTGCGCATCAATGCTCTGCTCCACTGGAATGACTCGCTGCAGAGCAGGGCCTGGGCCCAACATCCCTTCGCCTCTGGTCTCTTGCATCAGCTCTTCGAAAAGCTGGGCCATCTCCTCGTCCAGGTATGGCAGAGACTCTTCGTAAGAACCGACGACAAACGGCAGCAAACCAAAGGCGAGTCCCTTGCTGCCGCGGCCCGCGTTGACCAATCCCTTGCGGGCCATCGTCTTGAGGGTTTGCGCGGCCTCAGTGGGATTCACTCCGGCACGAGCCGCGATATCGGCTACGTCTTCTCGTGGCAGGTGCATTACCGCCCCAAGAGCAGCTTCTTCTGGTGTGAACATCTTGGCCAGCAGCTTTAGATCGGTACCCTTCTTGCTGCGCATAAATCCGTTGGGGGTGCTGCTCAGCCTGTCAGCCAACCGTTCGTAGACTACTGTGTTTGAATCCATGCCTCTACCTCCTGCCTGTGCACGCTGTTGGCCCCACGCCTTCTTGACCTAGTAGTAGTTATGGTAACTCTAGTTGCAGTTGCAGATCATAGTCGCTTTGAGCTGATTGCAGCACAGCGTGCAGCCGTACTTTGCCTCCGTCGAAGGCGGCGCTAGTACCCTCGGGGCGCAGCAAAACTGCCGCTCCATCAAGGAGCACCTTGCGCAAGGTGACCCCTGCGGGCGCGCCTGACTCCAGCGATAGGTCGAAGTACGCAAACAGGCTGGACGCTGGGCCTCCCCAACGAAGCGAAATGACCTGGGTGCCCATGTCACCAACGACAGCAACGTCTCCGCGGCGCTGTGCCAGGACCTTGCCGTCAGCCGTTCGGTCATACAACACCAGATCATATGACAAGGTGCGTTCCGGAGCGTCTGATGAGCTCGGCACGGCCTCGTCCTCCGGAACCGCAAACAACGGGGGCACCTCGACTGCTCCTGAGTACAGGCGCGAGCAGTCGGTCATGACCACCCTCAGGCGCTCACCTTGGCGATAGGATAACCACCAGGGCACGGTTGAGGACCACGCAAACTGGGCACCGTCCGCTTCTACCAGCGACGCCTCCAGCGACCGGCCAGAGGCCTCAAGGTCCAGGACCATGCGCTGTGCGCTCGCGCGCCGCCAGAAAAACCCATCAAACGGAAAGAGCGAGCTCTCCAAGAGAGGCCGCGCCACAGTCCAATCCATGCTCGACATCGACGGTCCACTCAGCTGCCCCGACAGGGGCTTGAGAGTGCTTGCGTCATACCACAGGTCCAGACGATCATAGCCTCCCAGGACGGGCCGGCCGAACGTGACGCGGACCGAGATGGCGCTTTCTGTTGCGCCCACCGAGAGCACGTCAAAGCGGATACGGTTCACTTCAGCCCAGGCGACGTTGGCTTGAGCACGGAATGACTCGGGTCGCTCCACTCGGAGGATCCACCAGTCACCAGACTGCCACAGGCTGGCTGGCGTTCCCACGCTCCAGACC
>DIVN01000071.1 GCA_002435875.1 Anaerolineales bacterium UBA6131 | reverse complement strand
GGGGCAGCGGATGCAGACCTGCGACGCCGAACGTCGGAATGAGAGTCCCTATGACCAGGTCGACGCCAATGGCAGTCAGCATGGTACGGCTCGGCACAGAGTCCCAGAAATGTCGTCGTTCTCGCACTGCTAAGATGGAGAACATCGCAAAGTAGAAAAGGGTCTCAAAGGCAAAGGTGTGTAGAGCGTCTGCGTTGGTCGCCAGACCGAAACGCGTGTAGCCGATATACAATAGTCCCAGCGACTCAGCCACCATGAACAGGCCAAGGACCACCGCGACCTTCACCAGACCAGGCACGTCCCACTTCTCCGGTCCGCGCGATACACGAACGTTGTCCGTGGACAGCGAGATTTTGACGAAATCCGTAAGAAACATCATCAGCATCATGGCGTAGGCGGATACGACAAACTGACCCGTGGTAAGGAAGGCCACAACCACAAACGCGGACTTGAGTATGGTTCGGCTAATCTTGTTGACGATCCACGTGGCGATCCTCTGGTAGATCATCCGCCCATTGACGATCAGATCCACGATGCCCGTCAGACCTTCATCCGTTAGCACCACACTTGCCGAGCTCTTTGCTACATCGGTTGCGTTACTAACCGCAATTCCAACCTCCGCTTGTCTCAGCGCCGGCGCGTCGTTAATCCCGTCGCCTGTCATGGCCACCGTGTGTCCAAGCGCCTGCAAACTCTTGACCACCGTGTATTTGTCTTCGGGGTAGACCTCGGCGAATCCGTCACTCTGTTCCGCGATGGCCCCGGCGAGAGCCATATCGTGCTCTGCAGCCTTCTGCAGGTCTCGTACGTGGCTTATGCGCTTGCCCAATCCAACAGAATCGGCGATGTCCACCGCAATGGGAAGGGCATCACCAGTCAGCATCTTCACCGATACGCCCAGGTCGCGCAACTTGCGGATCAGCCGAGCAGAGTCAGGGCGTGGGGTATCGCTCAGTGCAACCAGCCCAACAACGGTTGCTTTCTTGTGGTCGTCCACCGTCGCCACCGCTAGCGTGCGCTGGCCGTTTGAGGAGAGCTTGCCAGCTTGCTGTTCGAGCTCGGCTGACTCCTCTGAGCTCAAGTGCAAGACTGTCGAGATGATGCTGACGGCGCCCTTCATCATTAGAAGCTCCTGCCCTCGCACCCGAACGAGCGCCTCAGTGCGACGTGTGTGCGGGCTGAAGGGGACGAAACTGCAGATGGTGCAGTGTGAGCGATCAACGCCTCTCTGACAGGCAGCGTCCGCGAAGGCCAGGTCAATGGGATCCTGATTGGCGTCTTCAGACGCCAGGCTCCCACAGAGGAGAACATCTTGCTCGCTATGGCCATTCAGTGGAAGGACACAAGTCACCGCCAGGCGATTGGTCGTGATAGTCCCCGTCTTATCCGTACATAAGACATCCACTGTCGCTGCATCGTCCGCCGCGCTCAGCCTGGTAACCAGAACGCCCTTGGCTGCCAGTTTCATCGAGCCCAGAGCCATGGTCACGGTGAACATGACCGGCAGGGCAACTGGCACCGCGCCAAGCAGCAACACCAGCATGAGCGGGACCATGTCAAGCAGCGGCATGCCCCTCAACACTGACACGATCAAGACCAGCAGTAGCAGAGCGGCTACGATAACGAACAACCATTTTGCCACGTCCGAGATCACCTGCTCGACATGCAGCTTGGGTCGAGCGATCTGTACGAGCTCTACGGTTCGCCCCATGAGCGTTCTTGAACCAGTCAGCAGCACAACAACGGTCGCCTCGCCGCACCTGACGACACTACCCGAATGCACAAGGTCATGGGTGTTCTTGTCGACCTCGAGACTCTCTCCTGTCAGAGCCGACTGGTCAACGCTCAGGTTGCCGCTGATGATCTTGACATCTGCGGGCACCAGATCGCCCGCGCGCAGGCGGACAATGTCGCCCGGGACAAGCTCGCGCGCTGGCAAGACCTGCCACAGGCCATCTCGCAGTGTCCGCGCACTAACATGGAGTTCGCTGCGCAGGACATCGATGATCCCCGCGGCCCTCCGCTCCTGTACAAAACTCAGCACAGCATTGACGACAAGCAAGGCGGCCACGATATACAGGTCGGAGAACTTGCGCAGGAACAAGGAGATGAGGATGATCAGCTCGAGCATCCAAGCCGAGATGCCCCAGAACTTGCGTAGGAAGGCGAGCAAGGGGCTACTTTTCTGTTCCAAGATCTCATTGTAGCCATGCTCTTTGAGTCGCGACTGGACGTCGCTCGGCCGTAGGCCCACTGCAGGATCCACGCCCAGCGATTTCAGGGCCTCTTGCACAGTGCTCTCTACGTAACTCGCTAGTTGTTCACTCATCTCAGTCACCATAAGCTCCGCTCTGCCCGGCTACAAACCTCGCTCCAGCAACAGTTGCGTCATCGTGTATCGTGATGGCTGCGACATCTACCACTTGCCAAGCAGGGCTGAATATAGCACCAGCATCGACTCTGAGCAAGTGCTCGCATGTGTCGACAGTGGCCGTCCTCTCCCAATGGCACGTCTTGAGATGTCGCCCCGTTGTGACTATAATCGCCGCATGGAAATCTACGACCAGTACGCACAGGTGTACGATGATTCGGGGCAAATCGCGTTCAGCCTGAAGATGGTACCATATCTGGACGAGCTGTTGCAGCTTCATCAGCCACCGGGACGTTCCATGCTCGACCTGGCGTGCGGCACGGGCACCGTCGCGTGTAGCTTTGCCGTCCAGGGATGGGAAACCTATGCCATAGACCGCTCAAGCGGGATGCTCAGTGAGGCCCGCGCCAAGGCCCTGCAGACGGGGCAGGACATTGCATTCAGCCAACAGGACATGCGCGATTTCGCACTACCGCGCCCGGTCGATTTGATCACTTGTCTGTATGACAGTCTCAACTATCTCCTCTCGCCCGACGAACTCCGGAAGACCTTCTGCTGCATCCACAACACGCTGACGCCGGGCGGGGTCTTTATCGGCGACACCAACACCCAGATCACCCTGGAAGAGATCTGGGGAAACAACACCTTCTTTGTGGAAAGCCCGGACGTGGCCGTGGTCCTTAGGAGCAGCTTCGAGAAGCTAACCGGCATCTCCGGTGTGGATATCATCGGCTTTGTCCGTCAGCCGGACGGACGTTATGCACGCTTCCAAGAGCACCATCTGGAGACAGCTCAGGACAAGGATGAAATCCGCCGGTTGCTCGAGGGGGCCGGCCTGGTTGTGGAGGCAGTCTACGAGTGTTTCACTCTCAAACCAGTCAATCCCAAGACGCGGAGAATCCTATGGGTAGCCCGCAAGCCAGAGAAGCCATGAACACCAATCGTTTGGTCTATGCCGCCCTCATCGCTACGACGGTAGTCTGGGGCGGCTCGTTTGTAGCCATCAAGCATGTCCTGCAATACGTGACTCCGCTGCAGTTGGTCTTGCTGCGGTTTGCGCCAGCCTCCGGAGTATTCGCCGCCGTGCTCTGTCTTCGTCACCGTCATGTGTGGCCGCGCATGCTACGTGACGACTGGCTGCTTCTGCTGCTTTCGGGAGTGTCTGGGGTATTCGTGTACCACCTGGCGCTCAACTCTGGAGAGATGACGATACCTGCAGGCACTGCTTCGCTTCTGATGGCGCTGAACCCGGCGTTTATCTTTGCCCTTTCGCAGTTGACCCTGCGTGAGAAGCCAACCCGTACGCAACTCGGCGGTTTGTTGCTGGCCTTTGTCGGCCTCGTCATTGTGGTGCGCTTCGCCAGCCGAGAAACCATCGACTTTCACTACTTGCGCGGTGTGCTTATCACCCTGGTGGCACCCATTTCCTGGGCAGTGTATACCGTTCTCAGCCGTCCACTCGCCAGGCGCTACCCTCCTCTGGCAGTGACCGGGCTGAGCACCATCCTGGGATCTCTCCCACTTGCGGTGACCGTCCGCCCCATACTTCTGCATACGATTGCTGTCCTGCCATGGGATGCATGGGCAAGTGTGGCCTTCCTTGCGCTGCTCAGCACCGTGGGAGGGGTGACGGTTTGGACGTTCGGATTGCAGGCGCTGCCGGCTGGTCGGGTGGGGTCGTTCATCTATCTGGTACCGTTGTGGGGTGCGCTTCTCAGCCGGCTGATGCTTGCCGAGCCAATCAGCGCCTGGTTCGTTCTTGGAGCGGGGATCATTCTCGCTGGTGTCATGTTGGTACACCGCGGCTGATGCCGGGCTTGAAATTTTGATCCACCACGAGGCCAGAAGCAAGACGTTCATTAACGCATCTACGCAAAGGTGCACAACACAGCGCGCCAAATGAGGTCAAATGAGCTGGAGTGATCGCTTGTTAGCAGCGTTCTTTGCCGCGGCATACGTGGTACGACGGGCGAAGCTTGGGGACATTGCACTGCGCGGTCTGCTCATCGGCACAGCTCTGGCGCTCACGATCGTCATGGTGGTCAAGGCATGGTGGGTTGGCCTAGTACCATGGGACGTGATCGTGGTGACTTGCTGCGTGCTCGTCGTCCTGGGCCTGCTGGCCGCAGAGACCAGACGGTATGTGGTTTTCCGCAAGCGGAGCCACCCTTTGCCCCCAGGAACCCAATCGTTGCATGCCGAAGAGAAGTTGCGCCTGCATGGCAGTGGCCCCTTTTCCGTGAACGAAATGCAGCGCTACCTGGTTGAGGTGCCAACCTTTTTCTGGTCAACCCGCCTTGGCGACTACATTCTGGCAGCCCAGGTTCAGCCCGTCCGAGCCCTGGGCATCGGTGTGCCCAGGGCTGAAAGCGGTTGGTGGTACCTATTTCTCGATCCGGGCCGGATCGCTTCGGTCGAGGCAGGTGAGCTCGCCTTCGGGCTGCGGCGACGGCCGGCCGTGCGCATCAAGTATCGCTCCGCAAAGACCTCTGAAACTGTGTTCCTGAGCTGCACCGATGCACAGCAACTGGAGACGCTGCTCAGAGCGCTTCGGCCCAACGAACTCGGGCAGGGAAAGAGCTATAGCGCTGCATAGCGCTCTACGCAGACCGGCCTGAACCGTGCCAGTATCAACTGACTTCGGTGAATCGTTCCTTCCTTGCGCCACAGACGGGGCAAACCTCAGGGGCATTCCCCTCGACGGTATACCCGCAGACACTGCAGACGTGGACACGCTGGGCAGGCAGGTCCTTGCCCATTTTGACTGCCTTCAGCGCATTGCCATACAGGTTGTAGTGCACTTCCTCAACGGCCATGGCATGCTTCAGGGTGGTGAGCGCGGCCTTGTTGGTTTCCTTCTCCGCCTCAGCGACATAGTCCGGGTACATTGACTGGAACTCGAAACCCTCTCCCTCAATCGCCGCTTCCAGGTTCTCCGCAGTGCCCTTCACCCCACCCATCACTCGCAAATGCGCGAGGGCGTGCACAGTCTCGGCCTCGGCGGCGGCACGAAACAGTTTAGCCACCTGCGGGTAGCCGTCTGCCTCTGCTTTCTTGGCAAAGGCTAGATACTTGCGGTTGGCTTGGCTCTCCCCTGCAAATGCGGCCTGCAGATTGTCAATGGTTGCCATTTGTCTCCCCTTCTCATATGGATCGTGTGATAACGAGATTGTAGCTCGACCCACGCCTCTCCACAAGTCATGGCACCGGTGAAGAGCCTGGACCGTCTGATCCAGCCTTGGAAAAACTCGCAAAAGTGATTGACAGTCGGGCGATTCGCAGTACAATGGAGACGAGTCTTGGCGCCTCCAGATGACCTGGTGGCCTATTGTGTCGCCTAGTATCCAGTGGACGGTTGTTACGTCTATAGATTAGATGTAACAAATGGGAGGAGGTCGAAATGTCGCACAGACTTACCAAGGCCATCCGAGGGCTTCTTCTGCTGACGAGCCTTCTGGGCGTAGGGCTGGCCAGCATTCTAAACGACTCGACGCCGCTAGCCAGCCAGGCACAGGGTACCTTCCAGACCATGAGGTTCCAGCGCGGCACAAGCGGGTACACGGGCGCTGAGGACACCTATCTCAGTCAGTACCCTGCGGATGAGGTCAACTGCCATCAGGAGATCCTGATGGTCGGCTTCGGCCAACGCTATGCAGCGTACCTGCGTTTTGATGTCAGCTCGCTACCCGCCCATGCTGTAGTTACCGACGCACAGCTGCGTATGTACCTGGCGGGATGGTCAGGCGAGAATGCGACTGTGCGGGCGTATGTTCTCAAGCGACCGGTTGTGCCCTGTCAAGCCACATGGCTGCAGGCATCGGCAGGAAATCCCTGGGGCATCCCGGGGGGCCGGGACGTCACCACCGACCGTCGACCTACCGCAGAGAGCGCGGTGACCACATCCGGCGTGGGAAGTTGGTATGACCTGGACCTGCGCTCGGCCGTCCAGGGATGGGTAAACGGCTCACTACCGAACTATGGTGTGCTGCTGGAAGCGGACTCGAGTGCCGCAACCCTGCGTTTTGCCGGCGCATACTGGTGGACCGTTGCAGAGCGCCCCGCACTCGATGTTACATACTTCACCGATGCTCCGCCTGCCAGCTCGACGCCGCCACCTGAGGGCGAGCTTGTCCTTGCCCTGCAGCAGGGCGTGGATGGCTATGGTGGCTGCGCCGATACGCGCATCTCTGAGGAAGATCCCGATGCCAATTTCGCCCAAGGTGAGTTGGTATTGGGCATGAGAGGCAAAGTGGGCACCCTGATTCGCTTTGACCTGGCACCTCTACCCTGGTATGCAACCGTCCTTGAGGCAAAACTGGGCGTTCACGTATCTAACTATGGGCAGCGTGCTCTTGAGCCGGTCATGATCGCCAGCTACCCGGTCACGCGCACATGGACCGAAGACCGGGCCACCTGGATGCAAGCGACCAGCTCCACGTACTGGGGCATCCCTGGATGCAACGATACCTCATCCGACCGGTCACCACAAGTGCTCGATGAAGTGCCGGTCTATGAGTTCGGCTGGTATGACTGGGATGTCACGGAAGCAGTAACACGTTGGCTGAACGATCCCGATGGCAACCAGGGGGTTTTGCTCCAGCAGGTCAACAATGAGATTGGCGGCGAGTACGATGTGCGCGAGTCCGAGTACCACGATGCACAATTCAGGCCGCGATTGGTGATCCGCTACAAACTGATCCCACCCACCCCGACCAACACCGCGACACCAACGATCACACGCACGCCGACGCGCACATCGACACCGACGAGAACGGCGACGCCAACGTTCACAGCGACCGCGACCGCAACGCGCACCGCGCCCCCCACTGCCACGGCCACCTCGACGCCAGATGCCACGGCAACGCCGCGCAGGATCTACCTTCCCGTCCTGCGCAAACAGGCACGGCCACGCTGTCTATCGTGGGCGTACACCTTTGAGGAGGAATTCACCGATCCAGCATTGAGCGGTTGGTCGGTGGACCTGGGTGGAGGCTCTCACCAGGTTAGCGACAGTGTAATCGACCTGTGGAATCAGCAAACGAGCGATCGATTCCCGATCGTCTGGCGCAACGATGTCTTGGCCCCTACAGGTGAGGATTTCAACCTGGAGGCTCGCTTCCGACACTCGGACTTTACCCCGTACGGCACCACGCTTGCCATCAACTCGGGCGCCTTTGACGGGGAGCGTATCACCGCTCGTCCGGACCATATCCCTGCGGGCATCGAGGACATCCTGAGCATTCACCACGTCGTAGATCCGACAGGCGGCATCTACAGATTTGATATCAAGATGTTGAACGGTCAGGTTATGTGGTCTGGCACACCAGGCGACACCAACTGGCATGAGGTCCGGGTAACACTTGAGCAGGGGAACTACACGCTGTACGTGGACGGCCAGGTTGTAGGGTCCGCGTGGTCGCCAATCCGACCTGGCGGCGTCTACATCGGCAACCCGACCATCCAGCCCTTCGTCGGCGCATGGACACGCTTGCACGTGGACTACATTCGCATTTCATTCTGCGCGATCTGGACGATAGGCTAGTAGGTCTGCCCGTACACGCTAGCGAAACTTGGCTAGTCGAATTGGAGTTGTGGTGCGCCGCTACCCAGGCACACCGGCTAGCCGGTGTGCCTGGGTAGCGCCAAGGAGGAGAGATGCAGCACGCAAGACAGGCCTCGCAAAGCCGCACGGCGATCAGCCTGGTCGCTCTCATGGGCTGTCTGCTTGGTTTGCTAGCCGCGCTACCCACTGGACAGCAGGTCATCGCTCAATCGCCGCTAGAGATTCTGGTACTCCGGCAGGGCGAAGATGGCTATGACGGCTGCGCTGACACCCGCATCAGCAGCGAATTCCCCAACTCCAACTTTGCCGAGGAAGAGTTGGTCTTGGGAATGCGTGGTGAGGTGAGCGTACTCATCTACTTTGACGTCGCGCAGGTGCCCGAAAACGCCATCATCCAGAAGGCCACCCTGAGCCTCGAAGTGGCCAACTTTGGCCAGCGCCCAGACGACTCGATCGTCGTCGCCGCATACGCCGTGAACCGTGGATGGGTCGAGCATCAGGCCACCTGGATGCGGGCGACCAGCCTTGCCCTGTGGGGTCTGCCTGGCTGCAAGCATGTGCCAGCTGACCGCAGCGACACCGTTCTCGACACGCAGACCATTCGCGATCTGCAGTGGTTTGACTGGGACATCACCCCCGCTGTCCAGGAATGGGTTAGCAACGAATTGAGCAACAAGGGAGTTGTTTTGCAGCAGACCAACCCCGAGGTCGGCGGGGAGTACGACATACGGCAGTCGGAGTACGGCGCTGTGGCGCAGCGGCCCTACCTGACCATCAAGTACTTCATCCCCACCCCTACGCCGACCAACACCGCCACTGCGACAGCCACCGAGACGCCAACCGCGACGGCGACGGAGACGGCAACCATTACCCCCACCGAGACCGCGATTCCTTCAGCAACCAGCAGTGTTGAGCCCACCACCAGCGCTACGCCTGTGGGGTCGGTCACACCCGAACTTTCAGCTACGCATACAGCGCAGCCCAGCCCGGGCCCTTCCCGCACTCCAGTGCGCTTTGCCATCTACCTGCCGTGCATCCGTAAGAACTTCCCGTTGACGAATGCCTACCTTCCCTACACGGCCAACCAAGCCCTGCATGGATGTGCACAATGGACCTATGCCTTCCAAGAGGAGTTCGTTGATGCGAGCATACCCGGCTGGCAGAGCAGTCTGGCTACCGGGTACCAGGAGGTCCGCGATGGTGCGCTTCACCTATGGGCGCCGTCCTTCAGCGACCGCTTTCCGGTCGTGTGGCGCCAGAACGTGTTCCCTCTCGGAAACAAGAGTTTCATCCTCGAGGCCAGGTTCCGTCATTCGGACTTTGCCGCGTACGGCACAACCATCGCCATCAACTCGGCCAGTTTTGACGGAAACCGCCTGCCGGCCGGACAATCTCTGCCCGCAGGCATTGAGGATATCCTGAGCATCCATCACGTGGTGGATCCGGCCGGTGGAGTCTACCGATTTGACATCAAAATGCTGGGGGGGCATGTCAATTGGTCAGGTACGCCGGGAAACACCAATTGGCACGAGGTGCGCGTCCACCTACTGAACAACCTCTACACCCTTTATATCGATAACGTGCTGGTCGGGTCGGTACACTCCAGCGTGCGGCCCAGTAGCATCTACGTCGGCAACCCCACCATCCAACGCTTCTTCGGGCGTTGGACACAACTATACGTAGACTATGTGCGCATTCTACACTGCGCAGATTGAGATTAGACGCGACTCGTGCTGACTGGACCGCTACAACCAACAAGCATCCTTCTGCGGCCTAGGGAACCAAGGCTGACTCATTAGCTTGGCTGAACGGAAAGTAAATCGGCCAGCAGTTGTGGGTCATCGCGCAGCATGCCAGCAGCGGACAGCCGCGGCAGGAGCCTGGCAAGCGCCGGGTCAGCTGCAAAGACCTGCCGCAAGAGTTCACACGCTTCCGCAACGCGCCCCACATCGGCCAGTGTCACCGCATGCCAGAAGGGCAGCTCGGCGATTCCCGGAGCCAGCGCAGCGGCCTGGCCGTACTCCTTCAAAGCATCTTCGACCTGACCCTGGCCCAGCAGTTCATCCCCGAGGTTCATGTGCTGATAGGCCTCGTGCAACTTGAGCAACCTGCCCATTTCTACCAAGGGATCGGGGTGATCCTCCACACGCAGATCAAGCACGATGCCTCGCCAGGGATGACTGCAGGGCCTGGCGCTGACGACTCGCATGGCTGCGCTCTGCCTGCCGCGGACGTCGCCACCGGCCGACTGGGCTGCGTCTAGTGCGGACAACATGCGTGTGGCGAGATCGCCTGGTGTTCGCTCAAATGCGGCAGCCATTGCTGGCCACACGGTAGCACTCTCCATCATGTTTGCCTGAACACTGTAGCCTTCTCCCGCATAGTGTCCTGCAGCGGCGATGCACCGCTCGCCAGTGTGCGTAGCAACATACCCCCGCACGTCGAGCATCGCCACCTGACGCATAGCCCGCCCTTCGTCTTTATTAAGGAGCGCAGCCAAAGCTTGCGCTGCGGTGTCCCCCTCGCGCATGAGCTGCAGACCCAGTGGCCCATAGTCGACATTCACCATTGCCTGGGTCGCGACTGCCCCGACACCGGCCTCCGCCCAGCACACCAGGCTGCCAACAGAGAACCAGTGCGATTGTACGGCGACTCCAAGCTGGCCAGTGTGCTGGTCAAGGGCTACGATTGAATAGGTGCTGGCCAACTCCGACGGTCGGATACGAGATTCTGACATTGAGGCTCCTTTCCACTGCAGCATGTTCCCCAGCCGTGACGAGCACATTCGGTCGTCCAGATACCGGCCCTGCACAACTACGTGCGCCCGGTGCAAGGGTCCACGACCGCCAGCCGCTGCGTCACATATGGGCTTCCCTTTACCCTCCCCTGGTAACATCAGGGCCGCGGTGGCTTGGTCCGTGGCCTCACGCCGGCCACACCGCTTGGCGCGACTGACTGCCGAACCTTTCGCCATTTGGTGTGCGCCAACGCTGAACATATACTGGGCCCAAGGTCGATCCGGGCGCCAACCATGGGCACGGCGACCGGACCATGTCCAGGGCATCACTGAGGAAGATCATATCGCCATGCACACATACACGGAAATGACTCTAAAGTTCTTGCAAGACCTCATTCGCATCGATACCACCAATCCGCCAGGCAATGAATTGGGCGCGGCAACCTATGTTGCGGATGTCTTGCGCAGTCACGGCATTGAGGCCATGGTCCTTGAGTCAGCTCCTCAACGTGGCAACGTGGTTGCTCGGCTGCGAGGTGACGGCTCGGCTAGACCACTATTGCTGATGTCGCATCTTGACGTGGTACCGGCCGATCCACAGGGGTGGGATCATCCACCTTTTGCCGCCCACGTCGCAGACGGTTACATTTGGGGACGCGGCTCCACTGACACCAAGCAACTGACCGCCATGCAGATGACCACAATGATCGCACTGACACAGGAGCAAATCCCGCTGGCGCGCGACGTCATCCTGGTTGCCAGCGCCGACGAAGAGGTCGGTGGGGCGATGGGCATGAAGTGGCTGGTCGACCAGCACTGGGAGCTCATCGAGGCCCAGTATGCCATCAATGAGGGGGGTGGCTTCGGCCTGCGTTTTGGCGGGGGCAACTTCTACCTCTGCCAGACCGGGGAAAAGGGCATCTGCTGGATGCGGTTCACCACGACGGGCAAGGCCGGACATGGGGCGATGCCAGGCGAAGACAACGCGGTGATCAAACTGGCTACTGCCCTGCAGCAACTGTCAAGGGTCCAATTGCCGCAGCACCGTACGCGCACGGTTGTCAAGCTGGTCCGTGCGCTGGCGGCCGCCCTGCCCTTTCCGCGTTTGTCTGTTCTGCCTCTGGCACTCAATGGCATCCTGGAACGCGTCGTCCTGAGCTCAATCGGCGGCGAAAGCGAGATCGCGACGCTGTTGCGCAGCACCTTGCGCAATACGGTGGCCGCCACGGTACTGAGCGCGGGGAGCAAGACGAATGTGATTCCGGCTGAGGCCACAGCGCATGTTGACGGAAGGCTGATGCCTGATCAAAGTCCAGACGACCTGCTGCGGGAGATTCGACCGTACATTGGCCCCGATGTACAGATCGACTTCCTGGAGACCTCAGCCGGCTATGAGAGCGACCCAGAAAGTGCGCTCTTCGAGTGCTTTCAGCAAGTGCTCGTTCAGCATGACCCAGGAAGCAAGCTCCTGCCATACATTGTGCCGGGTGGAACCGATGGCCGCTTCCTGGCTGAGCGGGGCGTGAAGGTCTATGGGTTTTCACCGAGCCGCTACGAGCCTGGCTGGAACGCACTCGCGCAAGCCCATGCGCAAAACGAGCGGCTGTCCCTGGCCAACCTCGAGTTCGGAACCGACGTGCTCCGTGACGTAGTCTGTACATTCTGTCGCGCCGCTAGCTCTATACGCTAGTCTGCATCATCGAGCTGCGTCTTGGGCAAGACAGTGCAGACTGGCCCTGCCAGCTATCGCGCTGACTCATAAGTAAGTGTTACCATAGTAGTGTGATTGCCTCAGAATAGACTGTTACCGACTGATACCAC
>DIVN01000070.1 GCA_002435875.1 Anaerolineales bacterium UBA6131 | reverse complement strand
GAGCGACTGCAGGTGTGCAGTCTGATCGCGGACCGTGCCGAGGAAATCAGCCTGTGTTTCATTTATGGGGCCGGTCTTGCCCATCAGAATGATCTCGACAAAGCCTTTGATGGAATGAAGAGGTGTCTTCAGTTCATGCGAGACAACAGAAAGGAAACTCGACTTCATCTGCTCGAGCTCCTTCTGACTCGTGATGTCCCGCAGCACTGTAACCACCCCACGGACTGTGCCGCCAACACTCGAGACCGGCGAAGCCAACGCCTGATAGATTTCCGCACGCGCCGGCGAAGTGGTCACCATGCTTTCGCTTGTGTGCCCACCGGGGTTCTGGGCCCGCTCTATCCTGCTCACGCCGCGCAAGGCGATCTCTCGTACGATGGCACCTTCGCCAGCGTTGAGCGCGTCCTGGAATAGGCTGATGAGCTCTTGGTTTCGCAGCACAGTCGACAGCGGCAAGCTGCTAGTGACATCCGGGCTAACCTCAAAGATCCGCGTGGCCACTGGATTCATCAGCAAGAGATTCAGATCCACATCAGCCACGATGACGCCATCACCAATGCCGCGCAGAATCGCTTCGAGCTCATTTCTGCGTTCCTTGACGTGCTGATACAGCTCTTCGGTCTGGCGTTGTTCTTGCACCAGCCGGTCGTACAGCCTTGCATTGGCCACAGCAGCCGCCGCCTGGTCAGCGAAGGCTCCGAGAAGGTTCAGGTCTTCGTCAGTGAAAGCACCGATATCCGAAGCAGTGGCAATCAAAGCCCCAACTGCTTCGGGGCCCAAAAAGAGGGGCACACCGATGAATGTTGCTATCGGAAGTCCCACAGTGGGTTTGAAGCGCGGGTCGGAAGCAAGATTTTCCACGATCACGGGCTTCTTGTGGCTCACCACCCACCGCGTGATCGCCTGGTTCCATTCAGCATCAGCAGATGCCAACACGCTCGAGCGCCATTGTGCCGAGGCCATGTTCATCGCCCGGCCTTGCTTGTCTTGAACGAGGGTCACCGAACAGCGTGCTCCCTGCAACACCTGCGCAGTGTTGGCCACGATCAAACGCAGTACCTCCTCAAGAGCCAGCGCGGAGTTAATGGCCTTAATGCCTTCTTGTAGAGACCGCAACTCCAACACGCGATTGCCCAGATTGGCGGCCATCTGTTGAGTCGCTTTGGTTCTGTTGTCTAGCTCCACGGTCCGCTCAGATAGGCGCATCAAAAGTTCTTGCTCGCGACGTCGGCCCAGAGAAGTATAGGCCCTCCAGTACAGTCCTAGCAGTGTCGCCAGAAACACGATGGCATAGCGCACCAGAAACCAGTTCTCTGCTACAAAGTACCAGCTGCCAAGCGCCAGTCTGAGAACCACGACATAGCACGGCCCGAGAAGACATGAGAGCAGGAAAATCGCCGGCCAGTAATAATAGTGCACCCCACTTCGCAGTGCCAACAATGCGAATAGCAGACCAAGGTCTTGAGTGGCATCTCCCCCAAAGTAGATCACAAAGCCGATGAAGAGTGCATCAGCCACGTAGGATAGCGAACCAAGCCATCGGCCGAGGCTCTCCATCGTCCTGAGGCTACCGAGATACAACAGAGTGAAGGCCAGGGTCTGCAAGCCATAGGCCAAGACACCCGCAACCAGCGCGGTGGAGCCGCCACGAATGTGCAGCACGCCCGTAGATACCGCTCCAACAAGCAAAAGTACCCACTTGGCGAGCACCTCGACAACAACCGCCTGGCGGAGGGCGTACGGTTGGTCCAAAGTGCGCATTCGTTGCAGGCCTACGGAACCCTTATCTAGTTCGATTGAAGCCGATTTCAAAGTCATCACACCACCTTACCTGGGCGGCAAAGTGCTGGTCGGTTCAGGCGTAGCGGGCCATGGTGACGAGGGTACAGGCGCAGTCCAAGTAGCAGTTGGTGCAGGAATATCGGTAGGCATTGGCGGTGGCGTGGAGGTAACAGTGGCACTTGCGGTTGCGGTGGCCGTCGCAGGAACCGCCGTCCGCGTAGGGGTTGCCATCCTCGTGAAAGTCGAAGTGGGGTGCAAAGTTGGAGTGGTCGTTGCGGTTGCGGTACAAGTCGTTGTAGGCTGAGCAGGCAAAGTTAGCGATATCTCCATAGGAACAAGGACTGACACCCTCGGCAGGGTTGCCGCAGGCAGCATAGGCTCGGCAGAGACGTAGCGCCAGACGCCGTTCATAGTTCCAGCCCACAGGTTGGCGGGATCGTGCGGATCGACTGCCAAAGCCAGGATGCTTACCGCCCCAAGCCCCCGCATGACCGGCCGCCAGCTAGCACCATCGTCCGAGCTGCAGTAGACCCCGCCTCGTTGTAGCCCCACGCAAATGAATCCTGGCCGCTGTTCAGACAGAGCCAAAACCCGCGCAGTATGCTGTCTGGCGACGGGCAAGGGAGCCTCCCAAGTGATCCCGCCGTCCGTCGTTCGAAACAGACCCTGGTCTGTAGCCACATGAACCAGCGCCGGTTGGTGCGCAGCAACAGCAATTGCGTGGATTGTGACACCCAGGCGAACGTCCAGCGTCTCCCAATTCTTGCCGCCATCCCTGGTTCTATAGAGACCGCTGCCATTCGTCCCGACATACAAGACATCGGGGTTCCCTGGCTGCGCCGCTAAGCAGGAGATCGGCGCATCCATACTCTGTTGATAGAGCATAGTCCAAGACGTGCCTCTATCCATTGTACGAAAGATACCGCTCGACGTGGCCAGATAGATCGTGCCTGCCCAACAGGCCTCGCCAGATAGCGAGGTTGCCAGTTGTGCGCCTCGATCGTCCTCGCCCTCCATCGCAGGTCCACACCGCATCGCAAGGGACGAGACGGCTATCGCCTGGATCCCTCCTCCATCAGCACCGGTGTTCTCAACAAGCCATGGAAGCCAGGTGAGTCCCCCGTCATCCGTTCGATAGGCGCTCGCAGTTAAGGGGGAGTTGTCTGGATCGGCGCCGCTCCCCACAGCATACAGCCACGAGGACCAGCCCGGGTCCTGGCCCACCCAGCGCAAAGAGGCACGCCCCCACCGATCTTGTGGTATGCCACGACTTGCGGCCTGCCAGGTTCTGGCTCCATCAGTACTGCGGTACATTCCTCTGTCCGCTATGAGGACCAACAGCGGCTCGTCGGGAGTCCGTGGGAGAATCAACTGGCTTACCGCCGCACCTGATAAGCCGACTTGCAGCCAGTGACCCTCACCGGGGCGATCGAATCTGATGGGCAGCACAATCAAGGGGGCAACAAAGCTCGCAATCAACAGCACCATCTGCAACGCCCCGGGGGTATTCCGCTCGGGTTCCGTCGCCGAACCCTGCCTGAGGGTGCTTGACAACCGGCGATGCACGTGAAATCCACCAGACACTAACGCGGAGGTTGAGTCGGTGGAGGAGTAGGCGGTGGTGGCGGCAACGGCGTGATGGTAGGCGTCGCGGTAGGCGTCGCGGTAGGCAAGGCCGTGCGCGTCGGTCGAGGCGTGCTAGTTGGAGTAGGCGTCGGCGGATACAAGGTAGCATAGACGTCGCGCTCTTTCAGCGCAGCCTCGACATGGTCACAGGCTTGCACGCTTAACACATTACGATACTGCTGCAGGGCCTCGGGTAAATCGCCAGCCGCCTGGAAGGCATCGCCCAGTCGCAGATAGGCTTCACAGAGAAGGGTCATTGCTCTACCCTGCATGTAGTTCGGCCGTGCATCGTACACTTGCTTGAGGGACGAGACTGCTCTTGGCCAGTCCATTTGGTCCATCGACAGACGCCCCTGGCGGTAGGATTCTGCCAAACCCTTTTCCAGCGTGACCGTATCGTCGGGCATGATGCTCAGAGCGTTGTCGAATGCCTTGATGGCCTGAGCAACGACGTCAAGCGATTCACCCCCATCCGACAACAGTTGTATTCCCTTTTGGAAGTAAGCATCGGCAAGGGCCCGCGACACCTCATCTTGGCGGTAATTGGCGTCAAGTAGCCCCTGCAGGACAGGGATCGCTGCATCCCACTCTTTATTGCCTATCTCCTGCAGCGCCTCGTCAAAAGATGCCTGCAATGCCCTTTGTGTCTCGATGTAAGAGATTCTATCCACCACGTCCAGGTATGTGGGATCCAGCTCCACGATCTGCCGAAGAGTCTGTAGTGCACCGTCCCATTCCAGCGCGGCCATGTCGGCATCAGCCTGTGCATACCAATCTGCCATTTGCTGAAACCGCGTGGCCTTGGCATACCAGGTCTTGACGTCTTCGTTCGTTGGGGCCAAAGCCAAAGCCTCGCCGAACGCCCCAACGGCGCGCTGATAGTCACCTACATTCATCGCTGCGCGACCCTGATTCACCAAAGCCTGCACGCGCGCCTGTTGCTGGCTTCCGATGAGGCTGTCGAAGGCTCCAGCGGCATAAAGCACCAGCGCAGCTGCCAGCAAGACGACCAGTACAAAGAATACGGCGGGGAGAAAGGACCGTCGATGTACAGTTCGGCTGCCCGTGCGCGCAGATGACGTTTCCTGTCTCAACTGAGAGGCAGGAGTAGAGGGTTGCAGCTCTGCAGCACCAGGCTGTAGCTCCTGCAACTGGATAAAAATGTCGACTTCGTTGAGAAGAGCATCAATACCGCGGCGATCGGGAGCCATGGACTTGAGTCGCATGAAGCAGGCTTTGGCATCTGCCCATTCGCGTCGACGATAGTGGCCCATGCCCCGTGTATAGAGCTCATCAGAGCCATCATCCACGCGGGTAGCCCCTGGTTGAGGGGACCCTAGCATGCTTTCGTCTGTCAGAGACTTGTCATCTGCAAGCACAGCTTATCCTCGATGGCGCATCGGTCCTGCGCATATCTCAAGAGGCTATCTCGGCCCCATCGCACCGTCGCCGGCAGCCTCATCGTTCGCCAGCAAATGAACAGCCTGTGAGGTCGCGCCGGTTGTGCGTTTCACGATAGGCAGGTGAAGCCGATGCTCGAGATTCACGATACGTACATCATCAATGTACGTCCAGGTATTGAACAATGTATCTACTCGGGTGATGTTGGCAAAACAGACCCTCAGTTCCCGCCCCGCGTATGCCCGGACATCAATCGCGCCAGCGCGCCACCCCAGATCTGTCAACACCCCATAGTTCTGACTTGGATTGCCGTCAGTGTAGACATAGGTCGGCGCAATTGCCCCAGCAAGCGCGAGACCTACATTGAACGAATCATAGAAGCGGTTGTATCGCTGGCTCCATAGCACATCGTACGTGAATATGCGGTAGCGGAAGGATATCATCGGCGATGGCATGTTCGCACTACCAGGAACATTGATCGTCTGGCAAACCATCGAAGCGCCAACCGCTGCGCTAGTCTCCTGGTTGGGGCATCCCAGGACCGTGGCATATGTGCTACCCCCCACAGGGGACTGCACAATGCCGCGCACTGGTCTACACTGACCGCCAATGTCCTGGATTTGCCACTCGGATCCCAGGGGCTGCTCAAAGTCGCCGTTGTACAGTGGGTCGACTGAGACGTACACATCCGCACTTGATGGATATGCCTCGATGTTGCCCGCATTGTCCACGGCGCGGCTGCGGAAATAGTACGTCTTGCCTGGCTGTGCTCCGGTGAAAAGCCTGGACTTCTGGGTTGCCCCAGCATCCAAGACCCAATCCTGCCATGTGCCGTCGACTCCAACGCGGTATTGTACATCAAAACTGGCCAACCCGGATAGGGTGTCGCTCCCATCCCAGCTAACCAGGAAAGACGAAACCGGGCTGTAACTTTGGCCGTGGGCATAGGAGGCTGGAGCCTCGCGATCAATGCGAAGTGATCTCTCTCGTACATCCTCGATATTGCCTGCTACATCTACCGAGTAGTAGGAGAAGGTGATCGTCCCGCTCTGCCCAATGGCAAACGCAGACCCGCTCTGCCAGGGATCCGTACCTAACCTGTACCGGCTTATTGCCCAGCCAGAAGCAGCGTCTTGCACCTGCAAGTTCACAACGACTTCGGATACGTACCAGCCCGCACCACCCAGGTTCCCATCGGTCACATGCGTGGTGGTTGGTGGGGTCGCGTCATACTTGATGGTCGATGTAGCTGCAGCAGTATGGTCGCTGTTGCAGGCCTTGTCCTTCAACCACAAATACAGCGGAAGCTCACCTTCGTGCGAAGCGATAACCGCAAGCGTTGTGCGAACTCCCTCAAGATAGGAGCCATCGGTGTTCGAGACCGGTGGGCTACCTAGCTTCCAGAATATGCCGGTCAGCCCCGACAGGTCACCCGGGTTCAGCCAGCTCAGAGCAAAGGTGTCACTTCGAGACCAGCCATCAGGCTCTACCTGTAGCTCCAGTGGTGCATCAGGTGCGCTACGATCGAGCCGAATCTGTGGAAGCGCAACCACAGCACTGGCATTGCCCGCACCATCCACGGCCTGGCAATCAACCCGATAGACTCCATCACGGCACTCTACGTATGCAGATCCGACCACCCACTCGCCACTGTTCACCCGATAACTCACTACACCTGTGGTCATACCCGAATGCACATCGCTAGCACCGAAGGTGACTGTGACGCAGGAGTTGTACCAGCCAGACGTACCACATGAGACCCCAGCCACGTTGGGCTGCAACTCGGGAGGAGTGCGGTCAAGCCGCAGAGTCGCTTCACGACGTGTACGGTGGTCTGCATTGCCAGCCTGGTCCTGGAGCCACAGGTAGAGGCTGTGCGCGCCATCGCCCAGCGCCTCAGGAACCTGCACACAATCAATCTTGGTTATGTCATCCAGCAACACGAGAGTGCCATCTGCCGCTGATGAAGGCTCGGCAAAGCTGTAGTAGACGCCAGCGATGCCTGATCGGTCATCAGGATTAAGCTCCCAGGAGATCGTGAAGCAATTGGTTTTGCTCCAGATAGCAGGTGAGATAATCGGTTGCCTGGGTGTCGGGCCAGGTGCAGCTGTGTCGATACCAACTACCAGAGACCGCGTCCCCTCGATATTCCCAGCAAGATCCGTGGCGTAGTACTCGAGAGTGTATACCCACTCTTTCTGACCCGCGGGAAGGCCCAGCACAAAGGAGGCCGTACCACCATTCTGTTGTTGCCACGATCCAGAGCCAATCCTATAGCGCACGAACTCAACCCCAGAAGTCTGCACGCCTGTGACTACGTCGCTCGCATTGAGCGTTACTGTCACGTTCGGAGTGGTATACCACGTCCCTACTTTGGGCCCATCGCCGTAAGCAAGCGTCAGTGGAGGAGTAGTGTCAATCCGCACAGGAGTGGGTGCAGTCCGTGTCGCCTCCTGGTTACACGCTCTGTCCACCGAGTAATAGCGCAAGGTGTGCACGCCATCAGAGTCAACAACGAAAGAGGTCCCGGCCATGATTGGACCATCGTCTATCTTGTAGAAAGTCTCCGAGATGCCTGACGTGGCGTCCAGGCTGCCCAGCGAGACGGCAACGGGAGAGACATACCACCCATTGCGACCAAGAGTACCCGTATAAGCAGGATCGGTTGTCACGGGCAACTGGGAATCGATCTTGATGGCTGGCATGACTGCGTGAGCATCCTCCACGTTTCCTGCGAGATCTATGGAGTAGAGCTCAACGATGTGGGATCCCTGGGCCTCGACGGTAAAGCTCGAGCCCGTGGCAAGTTGCCAGTCCGATCCGTCGATTCGCCAGAAAGTGCGGCTTATCCCTGATGTGGCATCAACTGCCGAAAAGCCAACTACGACGGGAGTCGTGTACCAGCCATCACACCCCGCTGTACCTTGTAGACCCCCGACAGAGGTGACCGGTGGAAGCGCGTCCCATCTAAAGGCCCCATCTGCCGTCGCCGAGTGCTTTCGGTAGTCAGTGTTGCCCGCGCTATCCTCCAGCCACAGATACAGCCGGTGCTGCCCTGGCCCTGGAACGGCCAACCCATCGATTCTATTGATGCCGACACCAGAGACAGGCGACAGCGCATCCTCATCACCATCGCTTGTCGGCGCGCTATTCCATTTGTAGTGAGCGCGCGCGATGTCGGGTGAGTTGCCAGGGTTGGTCCAAACGACGGTAAAGGAGTTATTGGTCGCCCATCCTTGCGGTGAGACTACGATGCCAGTAGGAGCGTCGGGAACGCTGACGTCGTATCTGAAGCTGCCGCTCGCGTAACTGCTCTGCAAGTTCCCGCAAGAATCAGCGGCCCGTGCTTGCACAAAGTAGGTCGTATCGAGATCAGGCACAAAGATGAACGACCACGATGTGGTGCCAGAGCATCTCAGCCATGTGGCACCCGCTGCCCAGGAGCTACCATTGTAATAGAGTCCATCAGACTCTCGACGCAGAGTGATCTCGACCGACACGATCCCAGAGGAGACGTCCGCCGCTGTACCTCTAATGGCTCCCGGCCAAGTCCCAAGCCCATACGTCCCCACGGTGGCTATTGCTGAAGAAGGGGCTGTGGTGTCATACGCCACAAGCGCTTCACCAGGCATACTCTGAACGTTGCCACAGTTATCGGTGGCCCGCGACCGCACGCTGTAAGCGCTTTCCATAGGCGGCACAAAGGTGTATGACCAATCTGTGGTGCCTTGAGCTGGTAACCAGGTTGGCGCTGCATTCCACCAGGATCCGTTGAAGTAAAGGCTGTCCACGGACCGTTGAATGCTGACCTGTATGGAGGCCACGCCAGAAGGCGTATCACTTGCCACACCTCTGATCTGGCCAGGCCACTCAGCCGCAGTGTAGCAGCCACTGGTCGTCACGCGAGATTGCGGCAGACTATTGTCATAGGTGAAAGAGGCCTGCCCATATGCGGTCTGTACGTGACCACAGCTGTCGGTGGCACGCGATCTCACAATGTAGGAAGTTTCCAGTGGAGGCGAGAATTCCAGCGACCATGACGTGGTGCCGACGGCTGGAAGCCAAGTAGCAGAAGGGCCCCACGAACTGCCATTGTAGTACAGGTTGTCGGAGGAGCGCTGCAGCGTTACCTCAACGAGTTCCACGCCGGAAACCAGGTCACTCGCGGAGCCTACGATTGCCCCAACCCAGCTGGAGGCACCGAAACAGCCGCTGGTCTGCACCGATGATTGTGGCAAACCGTTGTCAAAACTGAAAGAGGCCTCAGCAGGCAAAGCTTGCACATTCCCACAGTTGTCAATGGCCCTGGCCATTACAGTGTAGACCGTCTCCACGCCCGGCGAGAAGGTAAGATTCCAGGCAGTTGTTCCTGATGCTGTCATCCAGACGGACGATGCAATCCATGATGATCCGTTGTAGTATCTGCCATCCGACGCACGCTGCAGGCTGACCTCGACCCTCTGTACCCCTCCCACAAGGTCGGTTGCGAAACCGGCAATCACACCCGGCCATGTGTCTGCCGAAAAACAACCGGCAGTCTCTACCGTGGCCTGGGGTGTGGTATGGTCGTAGGCGAAGGTCGCCTGACTTGGGGAAGCCTCCTGCTGACCAAGTGCGTCTGTGGCACGCGCCTGAACCGCATAGCTGTCGGCTTCAGGAGAAAACGGGTAGGACCAGCTGGTGGTGCCCGTTGCGGCTAGCCACACCGACCCAGCGACCCACGAAGTACCACTGTAATAGAGCCCGTCGCTCTGCCCACGTAGAGTGATCTCTACCAGTGCCACCCCAGAGCCGTTGTCTCTAGCAGTGCCCTGAATGGCTCCAGGCCAATTGCCGCTGTAGCATCCGCTAGTCGTGATGGTTGAGTTGGCAGGCATGTTGTCAATGCCCACGAGGTACGCGTCACTCCACCACTGCGCTCCGACGTTATCCAGTATGGAGAACTTGATCTGATTCTGGTCAGCATCTGCAGAATCAGGCAGAGCAAGATTGCTCGCTGTAAGAGTGCCGGTTGTCCCAGAGGGGTCAATGACGACGCTTAGTCCCTGCGTCAGCTCACCACTCCAGGAAGAGCCCCCATTTGTGCTGAAGCGATAGCGTGCAATGGCAATTAAGCCATCTTGGTTCGCTACCTGCACTGAGCAAGTGACCCGTGTACCAGTCACCCACGTCGAGGGCTGGAAGTTGGACCACGCTGGTGCGCTGGTGAGAGCATTCACCGAGATGGACGGTGCATTTGCGGCATGGGTGACAAGCAGCAACAGAGCAAAGAGCACGCTACAGACTGCCAGGGTCGCCAGTGCCCTGATCCTCATCATCAGCCTCCCAGTTCGAATGTGTATTGGTCAGTGTACGTGATCCGAAGAACTAGTGCAAATCCAGATCGGACAGACCACTAGGAGGGTCTCGGGACGATCGAACGCATCTGAATTGCCGAAGGGGAAAACTCAATCACTTACTGTGTGCTGCACTCTGTTCAGGGGCGTTCGTAGCGGTAACCGAGCCCGCGCACGGTGGTCAGAACCCTGGGATTATCAGGATCATGCTCAATCTTGATACGCAACCTGCGAACATAGACAGCGATCTGGTTGCTGTAGCCCTCGTAGTCATAGCCCCAGACGGCGCTCATCAACAGATCGTGACTGAGTATTCGGCCCGCGTTGCGCATCAGGCAATAGAGCAGCCTGAACTCGATCGGGGTCAGATCAATCTGGCGGCCATCCACGAACCGCACTCGATTGGCTACTGGATCGGCAGTCAGGTCGCCCACGGTCAGTTGGGATTGGGCGTCCTTACCAGAAAAGAGCTCGGACCGCCGGAGCACAGCCTTGACCCGTGCCAGCAGCTCGGCCGGCTCGAATGGTTTTGCCAGGTAATCGTCCGCCCCCAGTTGAAGACCTGTGACCTTGTCGACCGTCTCGCCCTTGGCCGATAGAAACACGATGGGCACGTCAGCCTTCTGCCGAATTCGGCGACACACTTCCAGGCCATCCAGATCAGGCATCATTACATCCAGAATCACCAGATCAGGAGCCTGGCGATCGACCAGCTCGAGTCCCGTCAGACCATTGTCTGCGCTGAGCACTTCGTACCCCTCCTCCCGGAGCAGGTACGAAATCATTTTTACACTCGGTTTATCGTCATCTACTACCAGGATGCGCAGGCTCACTCACTGTCCCTCTCTCTAAAGACGCCAACTGGCCTTCGGACATGTGTCGACTCTGCAAGTCTTCGCTATTATAGTCCTGGTCGGAAGTGCCCGCAAAACAAGCACTCGTTGGCTGTTGCTGTGCTAATCTGAAGCGCTGGCCGGCAGGCATTGGCAAAGCGGCAACGATAGCTATAATGGAACATTGCGCCGGAGGTCGGAAGCCAGGGTTGCGGATATCGATTGTTGCCACTGTCAAGAACGAAGCTGATAGCGTCGATCACCTTCTTCAGTCTATACTGGAACAAGCACGCCGACCTGACGAGGTCATCATTGTCGACGGAGGTTCCAGCGATGACACCCTGGACAAGCTTCGCATTTGGGAGGCCAGCCGGCGCCTGCCGTTGCATGTCCTGGAGGAACCTGGCTGCAACATCTCGAAGGGCCGTAATACCGCCATTGCGGCAGCTACTGGCACGGTGGTTGCCGTTACTGATGCCGGCGTCCGTCTCGACAAGCACTGGCTCGCTGAGCTCATGCAGGTGTTTGAGAGCAGCCGCCAGCCACCGACTTCCGTCATCGCCTGTGGGTTCTTCATCCCAGAGACTCATTCGACCTTTGAGGTCGCCATGGCCGCAACTGTACTCCCGGCCCTGCAAGACATCAGGCCGGCTACTTTCTTGCCGTCAAGTCGTTCTGTTGCTTACCACAAAGATGCCTGGCAGGCAAGCGGCGGCTATCCCGATTGGCTGGACTACTGTGAAGATCTGGTCTTTGACCTGCGGCTCCGCGCACTGGGATATCAAATGCGCTTTGTGCCCAAGGCTATAGTCTACTTCCGGCCACGAAGCAGCCTTGGCTCCTTCTTCCGTCAGTATTACCGCTATGCGCGGGGCGATGGCAAAGCCGGACTGTGGCCCAAGCGTCATGCGGCGCGCTATGTTACCTACCTGGGAGCTTTGCCACTCAGCGTCACCATGGCGATTGCCCAAGACATGCGATGGCTGATGCTGTTGCCCATTGGTGCGATCATCATGCTATGGACTCCATACAAGCGGCTGTGGAGCATGCGCGGGGATCTTGGTCTCGTGCAGCGTCTGCAGGCGGTATTTCTGGTGCCATTGATCCGCGTCATCGGGGACATTGCCAAGATGGTCGGCTACCCCGTTGGGCTGTGGTGGCGGTTTCGTAACCGCGCGCTGGTGCCCGACTGGCATGCAGCCCAGGACTGAAAACAGGGAGACATGTCCACATGGACCTCTCAGTCGTGATCGTCAACTATAATACGTGTGACCTACTACGCAACTGCCTCAGCTCCCTCTATGCGAGCAAGGGCGACTTAAGCTTCGAAGCGATCGTCGTCGACAACGACTCGAGTGACGGCAGCGTTCGTATGCTGCAACAGGAGTTCCCACAGGTCCAAAGCATCCGCAGCCCCAGGAATCTGGGTTTTGGCAGTGCCAACAACCTTGGCCTGCAAGTTGCCAAGGGCAGTTTCCTATTGCTGCTCAACCCCGATACCGTGCTGCCACCAACGGCGCTTCAAGGAATGCTGGGCTTCATGCTCCTCCATTCAGAGGCGGGCGTGGTTGGACCAAAACTCGTGCTGGCTGACGGCAGCCTCGATCTTGCGTGTCGACGAAGCTTCCCGACACTGGAGGTCGCTCTCTATCGCTTGCTGGGGCTGAGCAAACGCTATCCCCACAGCCCGCGGTTCAATCGCTACAACCTTGGCTACCTCGACCCCGATCTTGTCAGCGAAGTCGACTCGGTTGTCGGGGCATGCATGCTCATTCGTAAGGAAGCCTTGGAGAACGCCGGGCTTTTTGACGAGCGCTTCTACATGTACGCTGAGGACATCGACCTCTGCTATCGCATCAAGGTCGATCATGGATGGAAGGTCTATTACAACCCTCAGGTAGTGGTCACCCACTTCAAGAGCCAGGCGACGACCAAGAGATGGATCCCGATGACGATACAGTTCTATCGCGCCATGTGGCTCTTCCACCAAAAACACTATGCTCGGCACACCTTCTTCCTCCTGAACTGGGCGACCGCCGTTGGCCTGGCCGGGCTGTGTGCCATGGCCTTGCTGATCAACGCTTTGCGGCCTGCATCCAAACGAAAGGTTGGCATTTGAGTCCTGGGCTGCTGGCCGATGCGAGCAAACTTAGGGTCTAGACGCAAAGCGGGATGGTTCGTCCGGCAGGTTGTTGACGCTCGCCGCTGTCAAGCGTATAATCGTTCTGTGCGCTTCCTCTGGTGGACAATGGAGTCCAGGGCCACTGACGCCCGGCACATACCCAATGGTGGGGTATAAGGAGGAGAAAGATGGCCAATAACAGGTACGCGTTCTTCGGAGGCAAGTTCGTCGACATCGCCGATGCCAAGGTCAGCATCATGACCCATGCTCTGAACTATGGCACAGGCTGCTTTGAGGGCATCCGCGCCTACTGGAACGAAGAGCACAAGCAGTTGTACGTTTTCCGTATGCCCGAGCACTACCGCAGGATGCAGGATTCGTGCCGAATTCTGCTCATCGACTTACCATACAGCGTAGAGGAACTGGGCGCCCTAACGGTCGAGTTGCTTCGGCAAGAGGGCTTCCAGGAGGACACATACGTCCGGCCCCTGGCCTACAAGGCCCAAGAAGGGATCGGGGTGCGCCTTAAAGGTATTGCCGATGCTTTCGCCCTGTTCGCGCTACCGTTCGGCAAGTACATTCAGAGCGAAGAAGGAACACGTGCTTGTGTATCATCCTGGCGGCGCATCTACGACACCTCGATTCCAGCACGCGCCAAGTGCACCGGGGCATACGTCAACTCAGCTCTGAGCAAGACTGAAGCTGAGCTTAACGGATTCGATGAAGCGATTGTGCTTACCCACAACGGCGATGTGTCGGAAGGCAGTGCCGAGAACTTTTTCATGGTGCGTGACGGTACGTTGGTCACGCCGTCCATCACTTCCGATATCCTCGAAGGTGTAACCCGAAACACGATCATCCAACTCGCGCGCGAGCAGCTCAACATCCCTGTTGTGGAGCGCACCGTTGATCGCACCGAGCTGTATGTCTGCGATGAGGCATTCTTTTGCGGGACTGGAGTACAGATTGCGGCCATTACCAGCATTGATCATCGCTCTGTGGGCGATGGCAAGCTCGGCCCGATCACGCGGCAGGTACGCGACCTCTACTTCGACACGGTACGCGGAAGAGTGCCCGAGTACCGGCACTGGTGCACGCCGGTGTTCGAAACCGAATCGGGACGTCGGCTTCCTGCAACAGAACGTAGCGCTAACCAACCCGCAGCGGTTTGACCTCGCCACGTGCGCTGGCGAACGCAAGTCAGAGGGCCGATGTTCAGTCCATACTCGGATGTCCACCTCCATGCCGAGTCGACACTCACTGTGAAAAGGCAGAATTCCAAGTCGGGGACGCAAGATGGATGAGCGCGTTATCTCGCCTGAACGATTAAGTGAAGAACAGTCACCAGATGTTGGCTTGCGGCCCAGACAGCTTTCTGAGTACATAGGCCAAGAGAGGGTTAAGGACAACCTCAGTATCTGCATCGCCGCTGCGCGACAGCGTAGCGAACCACTGGACCATACCTTGCTCTATGGTCCGCCAGGGCTTGGCAAGACCACCTTGGCCCATGTCATCGCGACTGAAATGGGCGTGAGCATCAAGGTAACCTCCGGCCCAGCGATCGAACGCCCTGGGGATCTGGCAGCTATCCTGACCAACCTGCGCCAGGGCGACGTGCTCTTCATTGACGAAATCCACCGCCTTGGCCACACTGTCGAAGAAATACTGTATCCAGCGATGGAAGATTTCGTCTTGGATCTCATCATTGGCAAAGGCCCCAGCGCGCGCAACATCCGTCTTAGGCTGCCGCCATTCACCATCGTGGGCGCTACTACCCGCATTGCCATGATGACCTCACCTTTGAGGGACCGCTTCGGCATTGTCTACCGCCTGGACTTTTACGATCCCAAGGCCATGCGCGCCATCGTTCGCCGCTCCGCAGCCATACTGGGCATTGCTGTGAACGACGGCGGCACCGCAACAATTGCTGAGCGTGCGCGTGGCACACCCCGAGTTGCCAACCGCCTATTGAAACGTGTTCGAGATTATGCGCAGGTACGGGCTGCAACGGTGATTAGCAGCGGCGTCGCCGAACAAGCGCTCAACCTCCTCGAAGTCGACAATCTAGGCCTTGACGAAATCGACCGCAAGATCCTCGATGCCATCATCGTCAAGTTCGGTGGCGGCCCTGTTGGCCTTGAAACCATCGCTGCATCGTTGAGCGAGGAAGCCGACACAATCATGGATGTTTGTGAGCCCTACCTGCTTCAATTGGGTTTCCTAGAGCGTACGCCGCGTGGGCGGGTCGCAACTCGCCGTGCATACGAGCATCTGGGCGTCCCCTATGCGCCTGGACCAGAGCAACCCGCTTTGCTGTAGAGCCGTGACACAGGCCATCGTAATTGATTCATCTGGTCGTCAGCTCACTCCTTGTTCCATCGAGAAGGCCCAACGATTGTTGGCGCAGGGCAAGGTCACGCTGATCGCGCAGGATCCGCTTACCATTCGACTACAATACCCTGTTGCTGAAAGAGCCGTTCGCCCTGTGGAGGAGTGCAGGCTACCCGGCGAGAACAAAGCCATCCTGCTTCACATCTGCTGCGGCCCTTGCGGGACCTATACCATCCAACGTCTGCGCGAACAAGGCTTTGAGGTGCGAGGATTCTGGTATAACCCCAACATCCACCCCTATGATGAGCACGAGCGGCGCCGGGCATGCGTCGAGGACTATGCTCGAGAGGTTGGTCTGCCAATGACATGGTGGAGGGAGTACGAGGACGATGCGTACTTTTCAGCAGTCAGAGGGCATGAAGCGTTCGGCGAGCGATGTGCGATCTGCTATCGGCTACGTCTGGAGCGCACAGCGCAGGTTGCTGCGATGCAGGGTTGCCAGGCCCTCACCACCACGCTTCTGATCAGCCCCTACCAGAACCAGGAGATGATTCGGCAGATCGGAAGTGATGTGGCCCAGGAGCATGACCTGGAGTTCTACTTTGAGAACTTTAGGCGAGGTTGGGCAGAGCGCGGCAGGACCGCACGTCAACACGGGTTGTATCAGCAACGCTACTGCGGTTGCATCTACAGCGCAGAAGAGACAAGAGCTCAAAACGCTTCGCGATAAACCCGCCTTGTAGCCCGCTTCAGTTACTGCTGTCTGTATCGGCAATCGCAAACCCCGGCAGGCGGAGTCCCAATTGCCGCCAGGCCACATACCCTTTAGAGCCAACGAGGAATAGGTGTGTGGCGCAAGAGCAGTCAGAAGCACCAAAGCCTCGTACGATCATCCGACAGTCGGCAGTCGTTGCCAGTCGCTGTGCCCAAAGACACTCCTGTCGTAGACCAGACGTATCCACGCAGATGCCGACGATCTTCATGGCACCAATCAGGTAATCAATGTGCCAGAAGCGTCGCTTCTCCTCGCGGATGTGGCGAGCGAGCCGGGCAGCCAGTCCCCGACTGCCCATCGCACTGCCCACGTAGACATATCGACCAGCAGGGAAGACGTGTGACCCGAACCGGCCGACACGGATCTGTGCCTCGCTGTGCAGCTCCAGGAGCAGTGCGTATGTTCCTGGAGCATCGGGCAGGCTGATCACCAGGACCTCACCGGTCGCACCCCGCGAGCCTGCCTAGACAAACTCAAACCGCGCAGTGAAATGGCGCAGGAAGGGTGGCTCGTAAGTGTAGCGCATGCCTTGGATGGACTCGCGCTGACTGTAGAGTTCGATGATGGCTTCGGCCACATAGTCAAGATGGGTTTGGGTGTAGACGCGGCGAGGAATGGCGAGCCGCACCAGCTCCATCTCGGGATACCGCCACAGCCCGGTGACCTCATCCTTCCTGGCAAACATCACACTGCCGATCTCTACAGTGCGAATGCCACTGTGCAAGTAGAGCTGTGCGGCCAGGGCCTGGCCGGGCAGTCTAGATGGTGGAATGTGCGGAAGGAAGCGGCGCGCATCCAGGTACACCGCGTGTCCTCCGGGCGGCTCTAGAATGGGCACTCCCTTATCCAGCAGCCTCTCCGCGAGGTAGCGCACCTGGCCGATGCGGTGTTCGAGATACTTTTCATCCAGGGCTTCGCGCAGCCCGCGGGCCATCGCCTCCAGGTCTCGTCCGGCGAGCCCGCCGTAGGTGATGAACCCTTCCCAGAGGATGAGCAACTGGCTGGCCTTCTGATACAGCTCTTCGTCGCTCATAGCCAGAAAGCCGCCGATGTTGGCCAGCCCGTCTTTCTTGGCACTCATCGTGCAGCCGTCAGCATACGAAAAGACCTCACGGGAGATCTCGAGCGGAGTCTTGGTAGCATATCCCGTCTCTCGTTGTTTGACAAAGTACGCGTTTTCCGCATATCGACATGCGTCAATGAATAGCGGAATACCGTATCTAGAGGCTACCGCCTTGGTCTGGCGCACGTTCTCCAGAGACACAGGCTGACCACCTCCGGAATTGTTCGTGATCGTGAGCATGATCAGGGGAATGTGCTCGCTTCCCACTTCTTCTATGAAGGCTTGCAAGCGCCCCACATCCATGTTGCCCTTGAACGGATGCCGGTTGGTAGGCTCGTGGCCTTCGGGGATAACGAGGTCGACGGCCTTGGCTCCTAATATTTCGATGTTCGCCCGCGTAGTGTCAAAGTGGGTGTTACTGGGCACGTAACAGCCGGGCTTCAAGATCGCAGAAAAGAGCACTTTCTCAGCGGCGCGCCCCTGATGAGTCGGCAGAAAATGCCGAAAGCCAAAGATATCCGACACGGCGTCCGCAAGGTGGGCAAAGTTGCGGCAGTTGGCGTAGGCCTCATCCCCTAGCATCAGTCCCGCCCACTGTCCGTCGCTCATCGCCGAGGTACCACTGTCTGTCAGTAAATCGATGAAGACGTCTTCGCTCTTGATCGAGAAGAGGTTGTATCCCGCGGCCTTGAGTATTGCTTCGCGCTCGGGACGCGAGGTCATGCGAATGGGTTCGACAACCTTGATGCGATACGGTTCAGGCAGAATTCTCGGCATCAGCTCAACCTCCTTGTAGAGCAAAATCGCATGATGTGGCAGAGTACGTGGTTGCCGGCCAGGATTCGTGCCGTATCGGACCGGAATTTCTGGTGGGAGTTGACCGGCACAGCCAGGGGAGCACCAGGCGATATCTCACCAGAAACGCTCGCACACAAGTGCCGACCTCCGGCATCAGAACCATCATCGGCCACACCCACATGCATTGACGCCATCTAGCACAAAGGGCTTCTGCGATTAACAGAAGCCCTCTGCGCTCGAGGCACCACCGACGAAATGGCGCGAACTAAAACGCACCACCACCGGTGATGCCCCTAGGTTCAAAACTCTCTATCACGGGCATCACCTCCTTGTATCTATGATAGCAGCTTGGTGGAGCCTACCTATGATAAACAGATTCTATAGCAGGATTCTGACCCTGTCAAGTACCTGCCGAAGCCGGAAGAACAACCCGCCATGTTCCTCAGCCTGATACCACTAGTGGATTGCCTTCAGGCCGCTACCGGTGAGGATCGCGACCACCCGCGCGCCCTCAAGCATTCCTGCCGGCAACCGTAAGAGCGCGGCAACAACAGTGGCCGAGGTGGGCTCAACAAAGAGGCCCTGATGGGCGAGAAGCGCCTGCGCTTCAATGATCTGGTCATCATCGACCGTCACGATAAGGCCGCTGCTGGCACGAATTGCTTCCAAGACCTGAACGCCGCGTACCGGGTGGCTGATGCGTATCCCTTCAGCCAGAGTGACTCCCCCTTCGATGGGCTCGACCTGTTCGGCATTGTGGCTGTATGCATTGTAGATTGGCGCACAGGCACGCGCTTGAACGGCGAGCATGTGCGGCACCCGCGGGATCAAGCCAGCCAGGCGAAGGTCGCGGAACCCCCGATAAACACCCACCAGCAATCCCCCGTTGCCCACGGGTGCGACCACCCAGTCGGGCACATTGGGCCTGGTTTGCTCCCAAATCTCATAGGCCAGTGTGCGCAGGCCCTCCAAGAAAAACGGGTTGTAGTTGTGACTGGCGTAATACGATGAGGAGCGCGAGGTATCCATGTCTTCCTGTGCTGCCAAGGCTGCATTCTGTCGCCCGCCAGACACCCGCACCAACTCGGCTCCGTAGCTGGATATTTGCGTCAGCTTGGCCGGTGAAGTATCGGCGGGGACAAAGATGCGCGTATGAATTCCAGCTCGCGCCGCATAGGCGGCAACGCTTGCGGCAGCATTCCCCGAGGAATCTTCGGAGATGGCGGTGACGCCGATCTCTCTCAACATGCTGATCATGACGGCGGCCCCTCGATCCTTGTACGAACCGGTAGGGCTCAAGAACTCGAGCTTGCAGTCCAGCGTCTGCCCGCCGACATCGACTGGTATCAAAGGAGTCATACCCTCGCCGAGCGAGACGATATGCTGGTCTTCTCTAATCGGCAGCATTGCGCGATAGCGCCAGATGGAAGTGGGCACCTGAATCGCTGGCTGCGAAAAGGGCGGCCTATCCCGCAATTCGAGTAGGCCGCCGCAAGGGCACTGCCAGATCCGCGCATCAGGCGCCCATGTGCGCCCACAGACTGGGCATTCGAGCATGAGCTGGGCAGAGGACATGCTGATCCGTTGCTGGCGAGGGTCAGTCAGCCAAGATCTGCGTGCCGGTCTTGCCCGCCAATGCTTCCACGGCCTTGTCTAGAGAGGTGATAATCGCCCTCTTTCCACCCCACTCAAGGAAGCGGACACAGGCTTTCACCTTGGGACCCATGCTGCCAGCGAGGAAATGACCGTCAGATAGATACTGCTTGGCCTGCGAAAGCTTGATGGCACCAATGGGCTGCTCGTTCGGCTTGCCAAAGTTGAGTCTGGCTTGTTCCACGTCGGTCAGGATCAACAGCGTGTCCGCCTCTACTACCTCAGCAAGGCGCTCACCAGCCAGGTCTTTGTCAATCACTGCTTCCACGCCACGGTAGTGTCCACCCTCATCTGCCACCACCGGAATCCCGCCACCACCCGAGGCGATCACAATGATACCTGCATCCACCATGCGCTTGATCGCTTCGCGGTCCACGTTGGCGATAGGATCCGGAGAAGCTACTGTACGCCGCCAAGCTCGCTCGCCGTTCGGCTTGACCTTTTTGACAATGTACTCGGGGTGTTCCATCTTGACCTGCTTGGCTTCCTGTTCCGTGAGAAAGTTGCCAACCGGCTTGGAGGCAGTATCGCCAAAGAACTCGGGATCGTCCTCGTTCACCAGCACCTGATTGACCACTGCCACTACGGGGACCGCAATGCCCTCGTCCTGCAAAAAGTTGATCAGGCTCTGCTGCAGCATGTAGCCAATCTGCCCCTGGGTCATGGCCCCGACAATGTCCATACTCTGAGCTGGAACACTGCTCTTACCCAGATCCTGCTGCACCATCAGATTGCCTGCCTGAGGGCCATTGCCGTGCGTTACGATCAGGCGATCACCCACCTTCATTTTGCTGACCACTTCAGCCAGGTGCTTGGTCGTCAGACGGCAATTGGCGAACTGCTCCTCGGACGCGCCTGCTTCGTGTGCCTGCTTGATCGCATTGCCACCCAAAGCCACCAGAAGTCTCATACAGCCTTGCTCCTTGTTAGTTGACTAGCCACAAATGCCATTCTCGCTCGGCCTGCCTCAGTCCGAAGGCAAGAGAGGCATTGTGGGTGAAATCTACTCGATGACATGAAACACAGAAGCATATCTTAGCACAACGCTGTTTGTTGTCAAAAGGCTTCCTTTGGAGCGTTCCGGAAGAGCCGTGCATGTCTCGCCGAACCCCCACGGCCGGTGCCAGACAGGCTAGCGCAGATCCATCCAGCGGCCCTCCGAGTTCGCCGGCAAGCTCGCCCAACTCAAGTCCTCTGCGCGATTTGACAGGGCAAGACTTCAGGGCTAGAATAGGTTCCTGTTGATGGCGCATTCGTCTAGCGGCCCAGNNCCCTCTCAAGGAGGAGATCGGGGGTTCGAATCCCCCATGCGCTACAGGCTTATTACGATTGTTGGCAACGAAGGGGAGTAACTCGACACGGTGAGCTCGTCAACACGGTGATATCACCCGGCTCACTGGTTGGCAGCAAAGCAGAGCCTTTGCGTTCTTGCCAATGAGTAAGACCTTCGGCCTTTCTGAGGATTTCGGAACGGGCCGGGGGTCTTTTTACGTCTGCGCGTCATCGACAGCATGTCAAGAATGGGAGCAGTAGTGTGGCGGACACAACTTTGCCGGTGAATGAACAATTGCAGGGCGGCTTGGCCAAGGCGCACGCGCAGCCCGTGGAGAACGTTGTGACTGTGCTTCATACCGACCTCGAGTTGGGGCTTCAGCCCGAGGAGGCGGCGCGCCGTCTGAGCATCTATGGCCCGAACCGCTTGGCCGAAGGAGCGGGCACTTCGTTCTGGCGGCTGGTATTCGAGCAGTTCCAGGACTTTCTCGTCCTCTTGCTGATTGCCTCCGCCCTGATCTCTGCGTTTCTGGGTGAGTGGGTTGACGCTGTAGCAATCGTGGCCATTGTGGCCCTCAATGCCGTCTTGGGCGTCCTGCAGGAATGGCGCGCAGAACAATCGCTGCAAGCCTTGAAGCGGATGGCAGCGCCATCCGCAACTGTGATTCGAGGGGGACACCAGGAGAACATTGCCTCAGAGCAGCTTGTTCCTGGTGATGTGGTTGTGCTCAGCTCCGGCAACAACGTGCCGGCTGACCTCCGCCTGATTGAAAGTGTGAACTTGCGCATCCAGGAGGCCTCACTCACCGGAGAATCGACGCCAGTCGAGAAGAACGCGAGTATAGTTCTGGACGGTGATATGCCACTGGGGGATCGCACCAACAGCGCCTTCATGGGTACTTTGGTTACCTTCGGCCGTGGCAAAGGCGTTGTGGCTAGCACCGGCATGTTTACGCAGTTTGGCTTGATCGCCAAAATGCTGAGCTCGGTAACGACCGAGGAAACGCCGCTGCAACGCCGCCTGGCTGAGCTTGGCAAGGTACTTGGCACAGCAGCTCTATCGATTTGTGCCATCATCTTCCTTGTTGGTGCAGTACGTGATACTCAGATAAGTGTGGCCGTCTCACAGGGAGTGGGTGCCTATTTCGCTGCCTACAGTGAGAAGCTCATGGAGCTTTTCATGACGGCGATAAGCCTGGCGATAGCCGCTGTTCCTGAGGGGCTTCCTGCCGTGGTCACCATCGTCCTGGCCTTGGGCATGCAGCGTATGGTACGTCGTCACGCCCTCCTTCGCCGGTTGCCGGCAGTAGAGACTCTTGGTACCGCAACCGCCATTTGCTCGGACAAGACGGGAACGCTAACAAAGAATGAGATGACCGTCACCCGGGTGTGGACAGGCGACAACTGGTTCGAAGTAACAGGGCGAGGATATGAGCCGCAAGGGCAATTCCTGGTGAACGGCAATCCCATAGATCCATCCGGCTCCCTATCGTTGTGGAACCTCTTGCAGGGAGGAATGCTCTGCAATGATGCCAGCCTTGAGCAAGTATCAGATGCAGAAGAGGACAGCGCCGACACCTGGCGCATGGTGGGTGACCCTACGGAAGGCTCGTTGGTGGTCCTGGCAGCAAAGGCAGGGCTCTGGCGAAGTGCCTTGGAGAAGGACCACCCTCGCGTGGCCGAAGTTCCCTTCGATTCCGTGCGCAAGCGGATGACGACTGTGCACGCCGACGGGACAGGCTATCGAGCCTACATAAAGGGCGCCCCCGACGTGCTCCTGGATCTGTGCCAATTCATCGAAAAGGACGGCTCCACGGTTCCGCTGACGGACGACATGCGTGCGGAAGTCATGGATGCGAACAACCGGATGGCCTCGGAAGCTCTGCGTGTCTTGGCCGTTGCCTCAAGACACCTTGATGACAGTAAGGCAGATGGTCTGGATTGGGGGCGTGATCGTGATCTAATCCTTCTGGGCTTGACCGGCATGATTGACCCGCCACGACCTGAAGTGCGCGCTGCAGTTCAGACTTGCCGCGAAGCTGGCATCAAGGCAGTGATGATCACCGGCGATCACAAGGACACCGCTATCGCCATTGCCAAGGAGCTCGACTTCCTCACACCTGGCCACATATCTCTGACCGGCCCGGATATCGAGGCCATGAGCGACGAGCAGTTGACATCCGTCGCCAGTGATGTCGATGTTTATGCCCGAGTCTCTCCTGAGCACAAGGTACGCATTGTCGATGCGCTCAAGCGGATCGGTCATGTGGTAGCAATGACAGGTGATGGCGTGAATGATGCCCCTGCNNACCGACGACAACTTTGCCTCCATTGTAGCTGCAATTGAAGAAGGCAGAGTGATCTATTCCAACATCCGTAAGTTCGTATACTATCTCCTGTCGTGTAACGTCGGGGAGATCCTGATCATCTTTTTGGCCATGCTGGCAGGTCTACCGCTGCCATTGCGCCCAATCCATCTGCTGTGGCTCAATCTGGTCACGGATGGATTGCCCGCCCTTGCGCTTGGCCTAGAGCGTGGCGAACCCGACATCATGAAACAAAAGCCTCGCCCTCCGCGGGAATCAATCATCAATCGGGAAATGGTTCTGAACACAGTGGTGCAAAGCCTGGCGATTGCCGGTGCCACCTTGGGTGCCTTTGTCCTGGGGATGCGCCTTTACCCTGACTCACTTATCGCCGCGCAGACGATGGCCTTCGTGACCCTGATTGGCTCGGAGCTCTGGCGAGCGTTCACCTCACGCTCACAGTACTATCCATTGCTCAAACTCGGTCTGTTCTCGAACCGTTACATGGTTGGTGCAACTCTGATCTCCTTCGCCCTGGCATTGCTTGTCGTGTATTTGCCAGTGCTGGAGCCAATCTTCTACACATACGAGCTTCCGCTGCGTTCGTGGCTGTTCCTGCTCCCATTAACTCTCGTACCGGCTGTGGTAGCGGAAGTAACCAAACTAGTGGCTCGTCGTTCGGTCCGACCTGCCTAGTTCGCTTGCAGATGCNNCGGGGCTGGTGATGAATAGTCCCAGCCCCGTGCCAAGTTCATCCACCGTTCTTGTCCGAGCCCTCCGTCACAGCGGGCCTTGCTATGGGGCCAGTGTCCACATATACTCCATCATGACCATCAAGCTCAGATCTGGCACACAGCGTGCGTCGCAGTTGCCGCACAGCTGCAATTCTGCTCACCAACAGAACGTGTTGCGCTGCATGAGTACGCTGCCCAGTTGAGGTGTTAGAAGCGATGTTGCGAAAAGGTGCCGTATTATGGTTGATCCTTTCCCTGGCCGTTGCCTCGCTATGCACCTGTGACCAGGCATCTCCACAACCTACCGAGACGCTCGATGTGGTCCCCACGCTTGCGGAACCAACGCCTTTGTCCCCAGATCTGCCCGCGCCCACCGCATCCACAGGGCTGTTGACCGTACGCGAGTCAGTGCTCGCCTATGTGCGGGATCGGTTCCCGGTTGACGCCCCACCGGCCAGCCTAGTGTGGCTTGAGGAGCGGGCCACCCCACCTGGATTGATCGGCTCTGAGACCTATCGCTACAGCACCGAGGGCTGGGTACTCACGATCTCGTATCCAGTGACCGACCCCGCGTCTGTGGTGTACAATGCCGTACTGGTGAGTTTAAACGCACCCTTTCAGTGGCAGGGCCAAGTAGACGGAAACGGCCGAGTCATTGAGGGAGAACCCGAGTTACACGATGCCATCCAGAGCGTCCTCGATGCAGCGCTGGCGCACCTGCGTGCGCACTCTGGTGCTTCTGCGCCAGAGGCAGATCTGACGTGGACTCGCGCGCGCACGACGCCGCAGGGCATGCTGGGTTCCGAAACGTATGAGTACCGTTCCGGCCCGTGGCAAGTTCAGATCTCCTATCCAGTGGTTGCTCCTGAGTCCATCCGGTATTCGGTCGTGGTCGCTAACGGTGAGACAGGGTACAGATGGCAGGGGGAGCTTGATTCCAAGGGTGCTCTCACAAAGGAGACGACCACAACGGATGGCCGTCCAGCCATCGGATGGTACGGTCGTGTTGTGGATGGGCGCGGAGATGATCCCCTGCAAGACGGCTTTGTGCCAGATGGTGAAGATGGTGTGCAGATCGGCTTGAAAGCGGCAGACACTGCGGTTGCGGACCTCATTGACTCATTCAAGGGTAGCATCGGGGGCGTGCATGTCTGGGGCACTCTGGTCTGCGATGACGCCGCTCCCGAAGGCTGTTTTGTGCGTGCTGTGCGAGCATGGCAAAAGGGCAGTGGTACCAGTGTCCCTGAGCCCGATCCTGTAGATCGTTGGCAGGGCACGGTCGTCAGCAATCCCGAGGCGTCACCGTTTGATGACCATTTCTTGCTCGCCGGTGACATTCCAGTACGCTACGGCATTGCCAGCTCCGAGCCAGCGCTCGCTGCACAGCTGCAGAGCATGCGGGACAGTGGGACAACCATTGGCGTATGGGGCCAGCTGTCCTATGGCATGCCTGACATAAACGACATGCAGATCGAGGTCATAGCGATCGAAGTGGTGGGTATCCCTGGACAGCCGACCTCCCTGGCTGTCGACGGATGGACCGGCAAGATCGTTCCGCGCACCGCGGGCCAGGAGAGTGGCCACCGTTTCGAACGTAGCGACGGCCAGCAGTTTGCCATTGATGCCTTGGAGGACGACCTGAAGAGGGGCATCCTGGCGCTCGGGACAACCGGTTCGCGCATCCGTATCTGGGGCCATCTGGAAACCAGTACCCCAGCATCAGGCATGCCTCAAGTTCGCCTGGAACGCTATGAGTTGGAGCCTATTACCGAGGCGGTAGAAGGCTGGACGGGCATTCTGAAGGCACTTCCACCCGGGGGACAGTACGACGATTGCTTCGAGAGGGAAGATGGTCAGTTGTATGGCATCGCCTCGACGGATGCCAAGCTCGAGCTGCGCCTGGGGAGTTTGCTTGGCACGGCCGTGAAGGTACGCGTATGGGGAGAGCTTTCCGTCGGAGTGCCTGATGTGGAGAACCGGCAAATCCTGGTTACAGAGATCGAGCTGCTGGATTAGCACCCCTCCCTCTCTACGCCTTGATGAGCGCAGCGTGTTCTCCGCAGATTCTGGTAACTGCGCTGAAGTAATCTGGCTTTTCAGGCATGCCGTGCAGACGACTTAGCCGCGATCGCGTGTGAATCGTGCTACTTAGGCCGCTCTGGTGCGTACGATAGGATATAGGCACAAAGAAACCCGACTTTTCGGGAGAGAATTCTCCCCTTGGTCGCTGCCTGGGCGCAGTGGAATAGGAGAAAGCCATGACCTCTTTTGCGAAAGCCGAGCATCTATTGCGGGAGTTCAAAGGAGACCGCTATCAATTCGGCCTTGACGTCTTTGACCTCATCGGGGCGACAACCGCCTTGGAAGGCCAGCGGGCTGCATTGGTGCACAGCACCTATGATGGGCACCAGTCCTGGATTGCTCGTGCCCTGGAATCGTTGCGTGCCGCGGGTGTCGACGTATTGGGCACAGTACGAGGGGCTGCGCCGAACGCCCCTCGCGAGGACTTGCTGCGCATCTTCTCAGAGATCGCCAACCTAGCACCTACGGTGATCGTGGCCCTGGGTGGGGGCAGCACGCTCGATGCAGCCAAGGCAGCCGAGGTCCTGCATACCCTGGGAGGAAGCATCGATGACTACTTTGGAACTGGCAAGGTAACGGAGAGGGCGCAGCAGACAGGTCGACGGCTGCTCCCCATGGTGGCCATACAGACGGCGGCAAGCTCGGCGGCGCATCTCACCAAGTACTCGAACATCACAGACCTCCATGCTGGCCAGAAGAAGCTCATCGTGGATGATGCCATCGTGCCCGCACGTGCCGTCTTTGACTATGGTATCACACAATCGATGGGGCCAGCATTCACGGCTGACGGGGCACTCGACGGGGTGTCGCACAGCCTTGAAGTGCTGATTGGGGCAATCGGCAAGCCGTACTATGGCAGGATGGTTGATGTAGCGGCCGAGACGATCCGCCTGGTAGCGGGATACCTTGAGCAGGCTGTGCATGAGCCGCAGGATCTTAAGGCCAGGACGGCCCTGGGGCTGGCAACTGACCTTGGTGGCTATGCCATCATGTTGGGCGGAACCAATGGCGGACATCTCACGAGCTTTTCGCTCGTCGATATCCTCAGCCATGGCCGTGCGTGCGCGATCATGAATCCTTACTACGTCGTGTTCTTCGCCCCCGCAATCGAGCAGCCCCTCCTTGTTGTTGGACAGGCACTAAAGGAAGCGGGGCTGACCGACGCTACAGTGGAGCGTCTGCGAGGCCGAGAACTGGGGGTCGCCGTTGCCGAGGCGATGATGGAGCTGAGCCAACGCGTCGGCTTCCCCACCACGCTGAGCGAGGTGCCAGGATTCACCGCTGAGCATATCGGACGCGCCTTGGTTGCTGCCAAAGACCCGCAGCTCAGGATGAAACTGGAGAACATGCCCGTACCTCTCACTGCGGAAATGGTGGACGACTACATGGGACGGGTGCTTGAAGCGGCGCGAACCGGTGATCTGAGTCAGATACGCAACGTTCCCAACGTCTGACGAACAAAACGAAAGCCTTGCCAGAACACCAGCAAGGCATGATAGAGCATCTCCGGTTGTCACCGCGCCTAACCTACGGCATGCTTGAGTTCACGCCTGCTAGGAGCTAGTCGCGTTTGGGGCCGACAAAGATCGGGTTGCTGAAGGCCAGCAGGGTGCTGGCGTCTTCGTTGCCGTCTCGCCCTGGGTCGCGATGGATCTCCACCCGATAGTAGCATGGCCGGTCGACCGCATACTCATACTGCAAGTCATACTGGCCGTCTGGCCGCTCCGGCTGGTTGATACGTTGTTGCACCTGACCATCGCGGAAGAGCACCACACGCAGCGGTCCATGGAACTTGCGCACTTGCAGTGACAGGGCAACCTTGTCGGCCACAGTCAGTTCCTGCCCCATCATCACCTTGCGCTCAGGCGTGCTGGCATCGCCAGCCGTGAATTCCATCTCGGGCCCCAGCGTGACATAGATACGCCCTTGCCGGATGCCCTCCACAATGCCCTGCTCATCGAAGCTGTCGACGTGCACATAGGTAAAGGGGATGCCAACGGTCTGCCAGGGATGATCCAGCCGGTGAGCATCACTGCCACCTACAGCCCAGATACGGTATCCCTTGCCGAGCAACACATCCCAGAATCCCAGCGCACGCAGTGTTGGGCCAGGACTCCCAGAGAACGAAGCACTGCCCCAGACTTCCAGCGCTGTGACCAGCGACCAATCCGTATCCATGAAGCGCCAGTCAAAGTTGGGTATGAAGGGGTGAGCCGGGAAGAAGATGGCCCCCTGTTCTCTCGCGTGGCGCATTACGTCGTTCACGCCACGGACGGTGTCATCGCCGATACGGCCGACTCGCCAGTCCAACCATTCCTTCAGGCCAACGGCGACGCCATGGCCGTACCCAGTGGTCATCTCCTCGGCGTGAAGCAGAACAAAGTTCTCGTCCTCAAGCTGTGGATAGTGCCGCCAACCGCTGTTGGTGTTGTGTTCAGAGAGGGCCAGGAAATCGAGGCCCCTTTCACGCGCGATGGCGACTGCGGCGGCGACCGACAGTGTGCCATCGCTCTCATTCGTGTGGGCATGCAGATCGCCGCGCACCCAGCCCGTGCGTGAAGAGTGCCGGGCCGCAGTGGTGACATCGCGCTCAGTCACGTCGGCCACTGGCTCGGAGTCCAGCTCTGCCACAACCTGCAAGTGGTACGGCGCAGGTTTGTCCACAGTCCGAATCTCTACCTCAGCAATCCACTCACCTGGCCAAAGCGGACCAGGGAGGCCCCTGGGGGGGCCTCCCTGAAGCCATACGGGCAGTTCGATGTGGATCTGGCCTTTGCCGTTGTAGCTAAAGCCTCGTCCACGGAACTGACCTTGAGCATCGAACAACTGCAAGTGCAGGAACAGCCGGTCTTCGCGCACAAAGTCCAACGTAGCGGTCAGGCGCGTGGCATCGGCGGGAACGTTGAAGGTATAGTGCCGGAACCAGTCCTGATCCGCAAGATCGACGTTTTCCTTTATGGTGAGGAGCTGCTCCGCTTTGGTCATGGTGCTACTTTTTCAGTCCATCTTCGACAAAGATCTGCTGGATGAGCTTCTGCGCTTCAGGCAGAAGGACCGCCGGATCCTCATTGCCGATCAGAATGCGCTCATAGATCTTCTGGATCTCGGAGTTCCCACGTCCCGATGCGTTCAACTCAGACTGCCCACGCGCATAGGCCATCTGGTCGATCGAGACTTTCTGCTCAGGGTGCTCGTTGAGGAATGCCTCCATGGCTTTGACCGTGCCTGCGGTCATGGGCATGTAGCCGGTCATCTTGGAGAAGTAGGCATTGCTCTCGGGCGAGACCATGAACTTGATGAACTTCCAGGCCGCAGCGTTGGTCTCCTTGGGTGCCAGCGCCGGGATAGCCAGTCCAGATCCTCCTGAAGGAACGATCAACCCTGCTTTGCCACCGGGCATAAAAGCCGACATGGGCTTGAAGCCCTGGGCCTGGGAAACAACCTGGCTGACGTTGGCGGTACTGGTGAAGAGCATGGCAGCAAGGCCATTGCTAAAGTAGCCAAGCGAGCCGCCCTCGGCGGAGCTCGGGAAGACGATGGACTTGTCCACGTTCGTGGCCTTGCGCCACTTGCTGAGCTCCTCGATCCACACGGGGCTGTCGATGAAGGTGTTAAAGTTCTCGTCGGAGAGCTGTCCACCCTGCGACCAGACTTGACTCTGCCACTGCCAGCCGATAGTGCCGCTAGAGCAGCCGTACTGCTTGATGTCATTGCCTTCTTTGATTGTCAGCTTCTTGGCATATTCAAAGAACTCGTCCCAAGTCTTGGGCGGTCCAGACAGGCCTGCCTTGGCAAACATGTCCGGGTTGTACATCATGATGGGTGTGCTGGTGGCGAAAGGCACCCAATACTGTACACCATCCACGTTGCCGGCCTTGAACAGGGTGCCGAAGAACTCGCTCGTGTCCATGCCGTCGGGACCATCGATTAAGGGCTGAATATCCAGCAAAGCGCCCGAGCGAGCGAACTGCGGGAAGCAGGTATCGCAGAGCATGACTACATCTGGCACCTGCCGGGCAGCGATGCCTGCCAGGAACTTTTGCTCCAGCTCGCTGTAGGCGCCCTGGAACTGTACCTCAACTTCGACCTCATCCTGCGAAGCGTTGAACTGCCGGCCGAGCTCATCCTGGGCCTCGCCGCGGAAAGAGGCCAGGGATCGCCAATAGACGATCTTGGTCTTCTCTTTGGGGGCCGCGGTCGGCGGCACGGCGGTCGGCGGCACCGCTGTGGGCGGAGCCACGGTGGGCTGCACGCCAGGCGCCGCGGTTGGGGCCGGCGCCGATGTGGGTGTTGGCTGGGGGCTCGCGCAGCCGAAAAGGCCGGCCACCAGAGCCACTGTCAACATGGCCAATACGAACTTTCTCATCTGATTCCTCCTCTGTATTCTGTCTGTCGCGCTCGTGATTAGGACTGAACAGCAGGCGCACAGGCGCCTTCTATCCCTTGATCGCACCGCGGGTCACACCCTCGATGAGCTGCTTCTGGTTAAAGATGAAGATCAGCAGAATCGGTGCGGTGACAAAGATTGTTGCGGCCATCATCAGGTTCCAGATGCTGCCACCCTCTTGCATGCGCATGTACACCAGGCCAATGGGCAGGGTGCGCATGTTGGCGGTATTGGTCACAATCAGCGGCCAGAGGTAGGCATTCCAGTGACCGATGAAGTTGAGCAAGATCAGGGTGCCCAGGATGGGCCGCGTGAGAGGGATCACCAAGTCCTTCAGGGTTCTCAAGTGCCCAGCGCCGTCAATCTTGGCGGCGTCAAACAGCTCGCCCGGCAAGCTCATGATGTTCTCGCGCATCATAAACGTGCCGAAGGCGTTGGCCGCGTGGGGGATGATCAGGGCTTTGTAGGTGTTGATCCAGCCCAGCTTGGAGAGCGTGATATAGTTGGGAATCAGGGTCATCTGCCCTGGGATCATCATCGTCGCCAGAACAAGCAAGAACAGCGCATCTTTTCTGGGAAACTCGATGCGCGCAAAAGCATAGGCCGAGAACAACCCAATGCCGACCTGAAGAATCGTACTGGTTACGGAGACAAAGACGCTATTCACATAGAAACGCGCAAAAGGTGCTGACTGCCAGGCCTCGACAAAGTTCTCCCAGCGGATGTAGCTGGGGATCCACTTGGGCGGATAGATGGCCACTTCCGCAAATGGCTTGAGGGCCGTGGTGATCATCCAGAAGAAAGGTGCGCCAATAACTACCGAGGCAAGCACCAGCAGAATATAGACTGGCACAGCCTGCAGGACCTTGCGTATGTTGCGTTGCCGGATGAGAGCCTGATGCTGGGGATTGATTGTCATACTTGATGCTCCCTTGGGATATCGTGGCAAGGCGCGGGCTAGTAGTGTACCCAGCGGCGAGCCATGCGTGTCTGGAACAAGGTGACGGCCATGATCACCACAAAGAATACCATCGCCAAGGCGGATGCGTAGCCAGCTCGGAACTGCTGGAAGGCGGTCTCATACAGATAGAAGACGTAGGTTTTCGTGGATTCCAGCGGTCCACCGCCGGTCATCACTGAGACGATGTCAAAGGTCTGCAGGGCGCCAATGATCCCCGTAACCATCAGGAAGAAGGTGACTGGCGATAGGAGGGGCAGGGTGACATGCCGGAAGACGTGCCAGGCGTTGGCGCCATCTACAAGTGCGGCTTCCTGCAGTTCCTTGTCCACCGATTGCAGCCCAGCAAGGTACACTACGGTGGAGAAACCGATCGTCTTCCAGATGGCGACTATGATGACGGCCCAGATTGCCCATTTGGGGTCACTCAACCACTTGGGAGAGCGTATGTTAAAGATGTCCAGGAACCATTTGAGCAAACCAAAGTTTGAGTCAAAGACAAACACCCAAACCATGGCAGCTGCCGCAGTCGTGGTGACATGAGGGGAGAAGATGATCCCACGGAACAGGCTGCGACCAGGGATCTTCTGGTTCAACAACATGGCCAGGAACAAGGATATGGCCATGCGAATTACCACGGTGGTGAAGGCAAACAGCAGGGTGATGCCGACGACCTTGTAGAACAAGGGGGTAGCAAAAAGCTGTTGATAGTTCTGCAGGCCCACCATCTTTCTGGTCAGGCGGATCATGTTCCAGTCGGTCAGGCTGAGATACGCGGTGAAGAAGATGGGCCAGAAGGTGAAAATGGTGAAAAGGATAAAGTTTGGTGCGATAAAGGCAAGAAAGGTCAACCGCTCTTTGAGGTGGCGGCGCCAACCTGGGGACGTCGCTCCAGAAGGCACTGAGAGATTCTTGGGCTGGTCCGAAGTGCGTTGGAGGTCACCGGTCATCGTCGCAGGCTCCTCGCTTCCCTATACATTATACATTGGTCCCCCTCGACACCCATCCCGTGAGGGGAGAATCGATTGGCAGCTCGGTGAGTGCACCGCATGTCGCCGTCGAGCAAGTCGCACCTTTTGGAAGGCTGCACACAATATGCGGGGTTTATACCTCGAAAACCTGCGCTTGTCAAATCGCCATCCCTCTGTTCTGACCACCTGACAGCCACAACGTGTGACAGCCGGGAAAGCACGGTTGATTGCCTGGTAGTCTTGGAACCTCCTGATGACCGCCAAGCATGTACCCTGATCGTATAGGCCACGATGGTGGTCCAATCAGAACGTAACTACTTGCCAAACAGTGGGGGCCTGGGCACTACCTTGGCCCCTACGCTCTGGGATTCTATTGCCGATACAATCGCCGTATTGACCCAAGCTAGGTCTCGGGTGCCCTAAATCCCTCGTGGTCTTCGTGAACACCGTTCCTGCCGCGATTCCTAAGAGCCGACCTTCAAGCGCAAGGTCTGCTCACACCGACTCGCAGTGCAGTTGAGTCGATATCGTGCCGCCCCGCTTGTTCCGCCCTTCTAGACGCGCTGCAAGGCAGCATCGATCCTCTGAAGTGCCTCTGTGACCTGTGAACGGGGACACGCAAAGTTGAAACGCACGAAGCCTTCTCCGCCTTTGCCGAATGCAGCACCATCGTTCATCGCTACACGAGCCTCGCGCAAAAAGAACTCGTGAGGAGACTCTCGCAATCTCAGCTCGCGACAATCGAACCAGGCCAGGTATGTGCCTTCGGGCAGCCCCATGTGGACTCCAGCGAGCTGTCTTTGCACATACTCGTACGTGTAGTCGCGATTGGCCTGCAGATAGCAGAGCACGGCGTCGAGCCATGGCTGAGCATGGCGATAGGCAGCGATCGCTGCCGCGTAGCCCATACTGCCTACCCAAGAGACAAGCCCCTTCTTGGCCGCAACGAACCTGTCACGCAGTTCTTTGTTGGGCACGATCGCATAGGCGCAGGGCAGACCCGCAATGTTGTAAGTCTTGCTGGGAGCCATCAGCGTAATCGTCTGTTGGGCCAGCTCAGCGCTTAGCGTGGCGATCGGAATGTGCAGGTGTCCATCAAACAACAAGTCACAGTGGATCTCGTCAGAGCAGATGATCACCTTGTGGCGCAGGCAGATTTCAGCCATACGCTCCAACTCATTGCGGCGGAATACGCGTCCGACCGGATTGTGCGGGCTGCACAGCAGAAAGACCTTCGTGCGGGGGGTTATGGTGCGCTCGAATCGGTCCAAGTCGATTGTGTAGGAGCCATCGGCGTCACGGGTGAGCTCCATCGCATCGCTCCGGCATGATGCATTTTCAACGGCAGCCAGCATTGGATAGTACACTGGGGTCTGGATGAGGATGCCGTCACCGGGGACTGTGAAAGACTGCGCGGCCATGTTAAAGCCGGGGACCACACCGGCTATGAAGACTATCTCCTCCAGGGATACTTTCCAGCCGTACAGCGAATCCATGCGCTCAATGATCAACTGCCGGAATTCTTCCGACTCGGTGGGGTATCCAAAGACTCCGTGTTCGACCCTTCGCCTAAGAGCTTCGATGATTGGCTCCGCTGAGCGAAAGTCCATATCAGCCACCCACATGGGAAGCGCATCCCCATACCGTTGCCACTTCGAACTGTCAGAGTGATGACGATCAATGACGAGATCACAATTGTAGATCATGTTGTCCATCCCGTGTCAGACTTGCTAACCACCTCATGCATGGAAAGATGGCCCCTCACAATTCTCTTGCTCTCAACCCATCTTCCTGCATCGCCATGTTCGCGACAGCCGCCATGAGGCCCCAAATCGCCCAGATAGCAACACCTGGCTTTGCCCCTAGCGCAAGACAGTCCGTCAACCCAAATACGTGAAAGGCAACCATGCTGCACAGCAACCCTGCGCTGACTGGACGGAGATGTGCAGTAAGCTGGCCTTTCTGCGCCATCCACCAGGCAATCCCGACATCGAGCAGGGCGGCAATGTAGGCTATCAGGCCGGGTATTCCTAGCTCCGCCGCGACCTGTAGAAACATGTTGTGCGCATGGGTCAGGGCAAGCATCCGGGCTGCCGGTGTCTCGTATGTCGGGAAAAGGTTGTTCATGGTCACTGCAAAGTTGTTTAGCCCTACCCCAGTGAATGAGAAGTTGCGAATCATGTACAGGCTATGCCGCCAGATCTCCAGCCGGCCGTTATCCACTTCCAGGAAGGCGCTCGCCGCCTCGGCCCCCGAAGCGCGCAAGATCATAACTACCAGCACCAGCACAAAGAGCATGGGGCGCCAGTCCCTGCGCAGGCCGGCCAGGCTCAGCAAGCCGATGCTCACACCTAGAAAGGCGCTGCGGGATCTGGTCAGGACAAGGGTGAACAGCATAACGAGCATGGTGACTGACAGAAACGTGAGTAGCAGCCAGCGGTCCTCTCGACGTCTGGCCGCAGTGCGTAATATTTCCACGTTGGAAGTGTGCTGTTGGCCGTTCTGCAGCACTTCCGCCAATAGTCCAGCAACCAGTGGCACAAAGATCGATAGCGTCCCTCCCACCTCATTGGGATTGAATCCTCCTCCCACTATGGACGCCCGAGCGCTCACATGTTCTGCCAGTTCCTCAAGCAGTGGCAGACTGAGAGGCTGTCTTCCTTGTGGGCTCATGCCGGCCAGAGCCAGCCCGGTGGCGGCCAGGCCGATCGCCGCGAGTGCCAATGTTGCCAGCCATACATGTCTGGACGTACGTACGTGGTTGATTAGTCCGTAGCACACGGCCAGTCCCAAGATCACACCTGACATCTTGGCCAGGCTGCGTGCAGGATCCACCGCCGCCCACCAACTGATTGGCAGCATCAGCGCCAGCACCAAGAGTGGCCAATCCATGATGGAAGGACGGCTCGGTCTGCCACACACCAGCCACCTGGCAAGCCTTGGGAGAAGCAACAGGGGCCACAGCCACACAGAGCGGGCTGAGGGGAACATCAGGAACGGGGCAACGGCTAGAATCAGCCATGGCTCCAGAGCGATGCTCCTCTTCGCCAAGCGCGTGAGCCACGGCCGCACCCTGTCACTGCTCACTCGACCTGGTAGGGCCACCATACGGTTGGGAGATGCAGGTCCAGCATGCATGGCGTACGCACANNCACACAGCAGATAGAGGGACACAGCCAATGATGCCAGCCATGCAATCCTCTCCACGGCCCTGCGCGTAGTCACCATCAAGCCTGTGCTGCACAGAGCGCATGCTGCCAGCAACGCAACGCGCGACCCTCTCTGTCTCAGTGTGACGCCTAAGGTACCCCTTAACCCATCCGAGCGCCAACCCGCCCAACTGAGAGTCGCTAGAGCAGTTGCTAATCCAGCGACCACCAGACTGGCACCAGCCAACTCCAGCGACGCCATCACACGGCTCCCCGGCTTGGGCGAGGCATAAGCCAATCGTACTTGGCCTTCATCCTTGGCCGTTCACCTGGTCAGTGTAGACCCTGCGCACCTCAACAGACTGCACCCACAGGTCGCCGGAACCCCAGTTGCGTATCACTGGGCTGACGGCCGCAGTGCCATCCGGGCCATCCACTATGCTGTTCAGCCGTCGCCAAACCCCTCCTGTATCCGGTAAGCGAGTGCGAATGAGCACAACTCCGCTAGGCTGGGTCTGGTCACCGACGAGAAACAAAGCATTCGTGCCCCGTACCTGGGCGCGAAAGTGGATCGACACCAAGTACTTTCCTGAGCCCACCCGAAAGGATTTGCCCACGTACTCGGCATAGACCCCACCAGATGGTGCTGGCTCCGTCCAGATGGCGCTGAGCCTCACCGCCAGCTGACCCGTGATCCCTTGGTCCAGGCCGAGAGCAAAAAGTGCCTTGTCGCGCTCCGGCCCCAGGTAGTACCTGGGCCACCAGTTTACTGGGTGACCGGCATCCCACGAGGTGAATTGTGGATTGGCCACCAGATTTGCATCCACTGTGACGCGGTTCACAGGCAAGTCCATGAGATGGGCTGCAATGCGCCGGGCGTCAGTGCTATCCTGAAGCAGTGCCTGGTACCGCCCCGCATCGGAGTGCTCGATCTCTGCGAGAATCGTGGCCAGGCGGTCAAGGCCCAGTACATCCTCTGGAGCGGCTTGCCGGTAACGCTCGTACCATTCTGCGGCTTCCGCCAACTGGCCTCTAGAGTTGCCAGGAGATGCTCGTGCAATGCTCTCCGTGGCGACGGCAAGTCCGAGCATCGCCATATCGTTTTCTGGCTCTAGCTCGAGTATGTCCCGGTAGAGCGCAGCTGCTTCGTCGAGCCTACCGGCCCCTGTACTTAGCTCTCCCAGATACTCCAACCATCGCGCATCGTCCGGCGAGCGACGTACCAAGTCGAGCAACAGCGTGTCCAGCGCCAGAGCATCGGAGTATCGCCAGGACCAGAACGATATGGTACTTTGCAGCGTCGTCGTCGGCCAGATACCGTGCTCAATGAGGGCCGGGACCACGGTCAGGGCACGGTCCAGCAAGAGTTGGTCCGTAGGCAAGATCGCCTCGGTGGCAAAATGGCGCAACCTGTCGCTGTACATCACACTGGAGGCCGTGTCACCGGACAAATATGATTCTTTCCACATCGCAAAGTTGGCGCACAGGTCACTCGGTCGGAGGACAAGTGCCCTCTGCAGCGCATCTCGTCCACCTTCTGCCAGATATGCCAGGGTGACTGTGTCAGAGATGATCGAATTCGGGCGTGTGGGCGCGCTCGTCTCGTACAGGGTCACGGCGCGGTCAGGCGCTTCGCTGTGACTGAAGGCAATCAACATGTCCTGAAAGAGCAAGGAATTTCTCGCCGTCAGGCCGACAAGCGGCTCCATAGCCGTGGATGCTGCGTCCGCATTCCCCTGGGCCAACAAGACGCGGCCAGTAGCCCATCGGATGGCTGCCTCGTCAGGTGCGAGTGTCATCGCCCTCTCCATCGGACTAGGCTCGCGGTCATCTCCAGGGATGGGCAGCACATCGTAAAGCGAAGCCAATTCAGGCTGCAGCAGGCGCTCTACTGAGGCCAGCCAAACCTCTCTCTGCAGCGCAATCGCGCCCAGGTTGTTCAAGGCATACGCCGCGATGATGTGGCTGCGCAGCACCAACGCCAGTAGCAAGGTGCCGAGAAGCAGGAGCTCCGCTCGGCGTGATGGCAATCGAAGCGCTCGCCAGTTCAACTCGGCGCTCTGCTGCCGTGATCCAAGCTGTTGCGGAGTTCGACGGCATAGGCCGTGATGCCGCCGATGATCAGCCCGACCATGGCGCCCACGGCTGCGATGAGCCATCGATTGGGCGAGGACGGCCGGGCCGGTGGCAGCGCAGGCGAAGCCAGGCGGACTTCACTTGGGCCCATCTGGCTGGCAATCTTGAGCTCCTCAGCCTTGCTCTTCAGTGCAAGATAGGTCTCCCGGGCAAGGTCCTGTGCCCTTTGCAGACGGTCCAGTTCAGTAATTGCTTGCTGATACTCCCCCTGAGCTTGCAGGATCAGGGGAGGGATCTCTTCACGCGCTGCGGCGGTGGCGGCAAGTTTGGCCTTGAAGGCTCCAATGAGGCTGTCCAGATGCCGTATCTGGTCGTCCGTACTCGCCTGTTCGAGAACCTCCTCACTGAGCGATATCTGGATCTGGGCTGCCAGGTCGCTTGTTGCGCCGAGCGCATTTAGCTGCGTGAATAGCGCGGACAGCTGACTGCTGAGCCTCGGTCCAGACGCAGTGGCAGTGGCGAGCTGTTCCCTCAGACTGAGCGCATCTTGCAGCGCAAGCTGCAGATTCGACTCTGCGGCCAGATAGTCGCTCAGGCTCCTGGACAGCGATTCGATGGTGGTGGCAAGGACCCTGCTGCGGTTTGTCTTCTTCAGGACGATCAACGCCTGCTCTGCAGCCAGCAGTTGATCCTCCGCGACGCGAATCTGCGCATCGATTTGTTGAACGTCAGACGTTGTTTGACCATAAACGTCGTTGATCTGACGGACGAAGGCATCTGCCCAGTCATTGGCAATCGCGGCAGCGAGATTCGGGCTGCGATATCTGACCGCCAGCTGTATCACACTAAGATCGTCGGCAGGAATCACGGAGCAAATCGCATCCAGGGCCTCCACCGTGCGGAGGGATGACGGCAACTGCTCACCCATCCGGTCGATAATCCCCTGCAAAAGCTCCCCATTCTGTGCAATGGCCGCATAAGCCCTTGCCGGCACCTGCAGGTTGACAATGGACTCGATGCGTGAGTCAAACGACAGCTGGTACTTCGGCTGGGTCGCTACGATAATGGCAACGGCATCATAGCTGGCTGGCCGCAGCGTGCTGGTAAGCAGTGCCGCCAAACCCGCGATCACACCGACCAGCAGAACCGGCTTCCAGTGGCTCAGGAGCGGATCCACGCGAGGGAGCGAGCTCAGCGATTGTTCCTGTTGTCCCATCTGACACCTCATTTCGCCGCCCATGCGCGGGGTGCAAGCTATCTCTGCAATGGTCGGGCTGGCACACCGACCACGGTCAATCCCGCCTCGACCGACTTGGTTACGCATGCGCCTGCGCCGATAACTACATCATCTGCGATGGTCAGCGGCCTATCCTTGGTCCCATTGATGATGACCGCACCGGTACCTACATAGACGCGTCGCCCAAAGTGTACCCAACCCGAGACATGCACTCCCGGCGCCAGCGTCGTATAGTCGCCCAAGATCGCGTTATGCCCGATGGTACAGTCGACGTTCACCTGTACATGCTCGCCGAGCGTAATGTTCGTGGTGAGGATATTGCCCGCACAGATGACCGTCCCCTGACCGACCTCGATCCACTGCGAGCGCTCCACACGTGGATGAACCAGCGTGGCAAAGCTGAAACCTATCGCCGCAGCCTTCTGCGCCATGAGTTGCCTGGTGGTCGGTGAACCCACGGCAACTATGGCAAGAGCACCAGGGTACTGCACGCGCGCTGTTGCCAGGTCAAGCACAGGCAAGCCATTGAGTATCTTGCCCTGCATCTGCACATCGTCATCGACGAAGCAAGCGACACAATAGGGCTGCTTCCCTTCACAACAGGACTCGACCAGCCAGGCTACCTCTCTTGCGAAGCCACCTGCACCGTAGATCACGATCTGCTTTGCAGACATGCACTTCTCCTGTGTATCCGGCCGATCAGTCCTGGGCCCGTCCAGTAAAGCGGATCGCTGTGGCCTGTCCAGGTTGGTTAATCCCTTCTCGCAACAGGATCTTGGCGATGGTCATGACCAATATCTTCATGTCAAGTCTGAAGCTGACATTGTCCACATACCATACATCCAGGGCAAACTTGTCTTGCCAGCTCAGGGCATTCCGTCCATTCACCTGCGCCCACCCAGTGATGCCAGGCTTGGCTTCGTGCCTCCGAGCCTGCTCTTCAGTGTAGAGAGGCAAGTAATCCATGAGCAGCGGACGCGGTCCGACAAGGCTCATGTCTCCGCGCAGCACATTGATAAGCTCGGGCAGCTCATCCAGGCTGGTACTGCGAAGTATCTGTCCCAACCTGGTCAGCCGCTGACCGTCAGGCAGACGATCGCCATGTGCGTCAGTGGCGTCAATCATGGTCCGAAACTTGAGCAGGGTGAATGGTACGCCACTCAGCCCCGGGCGCAGCTGACGAAAGATGACCGGGCGACCCAGACGGGTGCGCACAAGCAGGTACACGACCGCCAGCAGCGGCGATAGCACCAACAGAGTGGGAATCGCAACAGCGAGGTCGAGGGCACGCTTCGCCGGATAGCCCCTAGCACAGGCCTGAGACACCGGTCTCATCCTTCTCGGTCAAGCGAAGCAGACCCAGGAATAGGCGGAAGTACAAGCAAGACAGTACGTCTGCCATTCGTTTCACCCAACCTGCACCGGATCGAGCCAATGTGGGGCTCATCCTCCGCACAATCGGAAGATCACTGATGCGACGCCCGCTTTGCACGCGGTGTCGCATTTGGCCGAGCTCGCAGGCATGTGTCAGAAACCATGCAGTGACCCTCAGTTTTACAGCCAGCCACGCGGGGCCTCGGGCCAGCGAATAGAGCCAGGTGGCAAGATCGAGAGCTGCAACCGCTGGCAACAGGAAGGCAAGAGTGCGCAGCTCATAGTTGCGGAGGATGGTCAGACGCCACCCCCAGTCGAAGCTGCAGAACCGCGCAGGCGGGACGCCTCTCTGCTTATACTTGTGATACATCACGGAGGAAGGGCAATAGAGGATCGTATGGCCCAATAGCTGGGCGCGCCATGCCAGATCTACGTCTTCGTGCGAAGCATGCCAGCCACTGCTGAAAACATCAAAATCCGGTGAGAACCCGCCAAGCTCAATCCACAAGTCGCGCCGGATGAGGAAGCAGCAGCCAGACATGGTAGCGATGGTCTCTGGAACGCTGTAATCGGCAGCAGAGGCGCCAAGTCCACGCGATCCGTGCATTCCGGAGTAGTGCAACGTGTTCCCCGCCTCGTTGATCCGATCCGGCTGGTCGGCCAAAAGGATCTTTGGTGCGACAATACCAACATGTGGGCTGGCTTCCATGCAGCAGATCATGGCTGAAAGCCAGCTCTTGTGCATATATGTGTCCTGATTGCAGATCACCAGGTACTTGCCCTGTGCCTGGCACGCGCCTGCGTTGGTCGCTCGCCGATAGCCTATGTTGGAATCGAACGCTACGATCTTGACTTGCGGAAACCTGGTTTGGATCTCTTCCCGTGAACCGTCAGTCGATGCCGAGTCCGCCCAAATGACCTCAAAGTCATCCATATCCTGTTCAAGAATGGATTGCAGGCAAGCCTCGTAATGCGCCATGGCATTGTAACCCTGGACAATGATGCTAGCGGTTACCATCGGGCCTTTCCAGTGCAGCTTGCTGAAGGACTGCAAGGAACGATGCAGCAACTTCGTCCCAACCCTGGGGCAGTTGGCCGAGGCGCCGCTGCGACGACTGGCGGTAGTCGGGCAGATCTTCTTCATGTGGCAGGTCCAGGATTGCATCGACCATGCTCGCTGCATCATGCGGGTCAAAGTAGCGTGCCAGGTCCTGGCACATCCAATGGGCAAAATCGCGGTCAGAAGTCAAGATCGGCAGACCGCACGCCATGGCTTCAAGGTAGACCAGGCCGTAGCTTTCTGCTAACGTGGGCAGGAACAGCGCGGTCGATGCCTTCCACGCCTCTGCCACCTCCTGCCAGGAAAGCTTCTTGAGGTTGGTGATCACGTCCGGGTATTCTTCCAGCTGCCGTCGCAGCGCGGCAGAGGCCGACTGCGTTTCCTCTAGATTGACAAAGATGTGCACTCGATCGGCCATCCTGCGGTTTCGAAGCTCTCTTGCCACCGCCGGAAGGATTCTGTGGTTCTTGTGCGGGTAATATGCGGCCAGAAAGAGTAGCCGGACGGATATGCCGCAGGCGGCGATCTGGGAATGAGGTTGGGCATCGGCAAACAGCCGCACCACGTGGTCAGGCACCGGCTGCTGAATCTCGACGATCCGCCTGGCATCTACGGCATAGCGCCTGGCCAGCCGCTCGGCCATGACCGGCGTCTGCACCACAATGGCGGCAGCCCTGCGCGCAGTGGCGGCAAAATGGCGGGTCAGATAGAGGCGTTTCAATAGCGGCCAAGAAGCCCCACGCAACTCTTGCTGGGTGTAGACCAGGTAGGGCGTATGCAGGAAAACGACCTGCGGACAACCAACATCAAGGGGAGCCAAGTCGCCGAGCGTCAGGCAGACGTCGGCTCGCACGCGGCGCGCGAGCCGCGGGATATCCCAGTTGAGCTGCTTTAGGCGCTGTAGGTCATTGTTTACGCCGCGAGCGCTTGCCGTGAACAGCGCTGCAGCATTGCTGGGGAGGGAGAGCTTCCGGTAGTCCTCTTCGTCAGGCAGGAGCAAGGTGAAGCTGATCTGCGAGGTGTGCTCTACAAGCGCCGGCAGCAAGCTTAACACCAGGGCCCTTGGACCTCTGGCAGTGACATTCCCCGCGTTCACCAACACATGAAAGCGACTCATGGTACTGAATCCACCTCAGCCAACACGGCGAACGTATTCTTCAGCCCCATCCTGGCCCCCAGTGTCTGCCACAATCCGCTCTGCGTGCTAAAGTACCTGACGATCTCGCACCTACAACCAAGGCCGGCGAACAAGGCAGCAATGGCGTCCTGGTCTACTCCCCCGCGGATGACATGGTACTCGGCATTGTCTTCTGGGCTCTCTTCATGGTAGATACCCCTGCTCCGACGCAGTCGACGCTGTGCTCCAGCAACAAGGTCACCCTGCAGCGTGCGCCACGAGTAATAGGCCATGAATCCGAAGGACCGGGTGAAGGAATCCAGAGTATCATACCTCAATGGGTCCTGAAACGAGAAGAACAAGCCCCTATCCTGTAGCAGGACGTGCGCCTCGCGGATCAAAGCCAGGTAGTCAGGTATGTGGTGCAGGAATGACAGGGCCACGATCAGCCCAAAGCGCTTGCCTTCCGCGCGCAAATCGCGCAGCACCTGCATTGCCTCGGCCTGTCGCACTGTCAGCCCTGCGTAACCGGCGCATGTTTGCTGCAGTGCCTCCAGTTGGCTTGAGGACACGTCAACCGCGGTTACACGTGCGCCGAGTTCCAGGAAGATCCGCGTTGCCGAGCCCTCGCCGGCACCCAGGTCGAGAACCTCCACCGGGCATCCGTTGTAGCCTACGCTCTCATAGGCACGCATGGCCAGGGTTGCATACAGCGCTCGCAGGCTGGCATGTTTCAGGTGCGGAGCGCCCTGCACATAGCGTCGCGTCGCCTCCGAGTCATAGATCATCTCATTGGCCAACGCCGCGACGCGTTGCACCCTGTCGTTAGCTTCGCTGCGCGCCTCGGTCATGATTGCGCAACCTCCTGGCGACTGAGGTACGTGCCCGCGGCAATCGCCGGCAGGGCATAGAAAAGCGCCTGCAGCAGAGCCATGTAAAAATCGACGGTCACTAGCAACATGACGAACTTGGCTGTGAAGACGGCATAAAGCACCAGGGCGAGCGGCTGTGAACGGCGTTGTCTTTGGCGCTCGATCCATGAGCTCAGCCGGCCGAGTAGGAACATGCCCACAATCACACCTGGATACCAAAAGTTGAGGAATAGCTCGCCGACAAACGTAGGATGCCAGGACGAGCGGAACTCGGAACGCGTATAAGCGGCAAAGACGGTCTCGCCAAGCTCCACCGGCTTTTGTGGGAAGATGGCCCTGGGGATGGGAGCCAAGATCACCTGCACCAAGCTACTGCCGCCAAGGCCGCCAATCTGCTCATAGCCGCGTCCGATAGTCCATGACAATACGTCAATGTCCGTCAGGTTTCGCGTGCCAAAGACTCTGCCGAGCTCAAAAAGGATCACCTCTTGCACGCGGCCCAGGTTGATGCCACTGGCCGCAAACTCGCCACTGGATAGGCCTCGCCAGATGCCAATGGCCAGGGCAGCAGTGGCGCCTAGCGCCCCCAAGACCAGCATCGTTCGTGTCCTGAATCGACGTCCAGACAGGTAGTAGTCCAGCGTGACCAGCATCAGCCAGAACCCGACAACACCCCAGCGGTCGCCAAAGCTGACCAGCAGAAGCGAACAACAGATCATATGCAGCCAGTACACAGGGGCGTGCAGTGCTCGCCGATAGTCGTGGGCGAACCACAGCAGATTCGCGGCAGGCAGGATCAGCGCTCCCCACTGCAGATAAGCCGTGCTGCGGAAGGTGGTGCGACCGTAGATGTGGCTGAGCAAGTAACGAAACCCGCCGGCAGATTGATAGTATGCATATGTGGATGCCAGGCCAACGAGGGACATGATTACCACGACGTGCGCCAGGCGATGTACAGGCACTTCCGGCGTTACCAAGCTGTGCCTGGGGATATCGGTGCACGCGGGGCTCTTGCTGGCATAACCGGCCAAATAGCTCAGCAGCCCGACGATGGTTACTCCCAGAGCCAGGATCAGAAAGGTCCGATTGCTAAGCAGCGATGCATAGACGGGAATGGCCACGAATGGCACTCGTTCGCCAGGGCTCAAGGCATAGTAGAGCCCGCCCAAGGCAAAACCAGAGTACCCAAAGCAAACCCAGGTGCACACACCAAGGACGTCCTGTCGGACGAACCCCCAGCCAACCAGCCCCAGGAGCAACACCAAAAGCGCAAGCGCAAGCGCCTGCACTGGCGCCAGAGCGGCCAGCACACCGATCGCCACGGCGGCAACAGCGATCGCCAGCCACATGAGGTGGCCGCGGCTCAAGGCTGCACGCTGTGCTAACCTAGCGCCCGGCGCTTCCATCTCTCCGCTTTCCCATACAGCCACCGATGCGCTGTCCAAGCATCCTCACGCGAGCCCACAGAAACGTGGCTTCCGGCACGTGCAGCAACAAACATAGCCCGGCATAGGCTACACCTCCAGCGATGGGCAGCACCCAGCTTGCCGGTCCGCCTGCCGCGGCGCGGGCTCTCAGCGGCCATACCACAGCCAGCATACCCAGGCCGCAAGGCAAGAGCTTTTGGAGCGAGCGGTGCCATAGCTCCTGCCATGGAACCGGCACCCGACGAGCAAGCAAGGCAAGCAGCACAACAGCATTGAGCAGGCTAGCCAAGCCGGTACTCGTAGCAATGGCCGTGTAGCCACTCCTGGGCAGCCAGATTACCTTTAGGAGGACGCTGAAGGCCAGGCTGGCTACCCCAACCAGCATCGGGATCTGCTCCGAACCCAGAGCAATCAAGGCATTGGATGCAGTATCCTTCAGCGCCAGCCCAACCGCGGAGGCGGTGTAGGCCACCAGAATGCGGCTGGTCAATCCGACCGCCTCAACTCCGAAATGGTTGCTGCCGAACAACAGCTTCACCAGTGGCTGGCTCCAGGCCCAGAGGACGAGCACGGCTGGCAGCACCAGGAATGACCCCCAGCTCAGCGCACTCACGAACAGGCGCGAGAACTCATCGCTGCGCGTGCGCGACCTGACCAGCGATGGGAACAAGGCGCTGTTCAAGTTCAGCACAACCAGCTGGGAGGGGATGGTCATCAAGTTGCCGGCAAAGGTAAAACCAGCCACATAGCCCGTCGGGAAAGAAGTGGCAAACGAGCGGTCGATCACCAGGTAGAGTGTGCTGATCGCCGATCCGACAAAGACCGGAACAAATGACCTGGCCACAGCCCCGGCCAGACGAACGTCGATAGCAGGGCGGTGCAGCCAGTCGCGGCCCATGAACAATGCCAGGATGACTGCCTGCGCGAGGCCGCCTGCCACCAGTCCCCAGGCCAACCCGTCGATGCCGAGCACTGGCCTGAGCATGATGCCAGCAATGCCCCCGACATAAAGCACGTTGACCGCGGCGGCGGGCACGACAAATCGATCTTGGGTGTGGAAGGAGGTAGTGAGAATGCCAGCCAGACCCACAAAGAGAATCAGCGAGGTCAGAGGCGCGAACAGGCGCACCGTCAGTGCCATGGTAGTCGCGTCCAGGCCATGGCCAAGAAAGCCCATAGTAGGCTTGGCAGAAGCGCAGAAAGTCGCACTGAGCAAAGCCAGGCCTGCGCCGAGGATCAGGGCGAGACCACTCAGGGCGCCTGGTGGCTGCCGATCGCGATCAGCAAAGATGGGAATCAGGCAGAGAGTAAGCGAACCGCCGATCAGGCCTCCGATCATCAAAGGCACGATCTGCGCGATGGCGAAGGCGTCGGTATCCGCGCTGGCGCCGTAGACGCGCCCCAGCATAACTTGCTGAGCAAGCGATAGCAGCTTGTTCAGAACGGTAAAGGCCGTCAGCCAGAAGGCAGCCTGTGAGACGGTCTGGCGCGACCGCGAAAGCGAGCGGAGCCCTTGCATCAGAGAATGCCCCTCTCAGGTACGTGATGGGCAGGTTGGAAGCCTGAAGGCACCGCCAGTTCAGGTTGAGCAGCAATCCGTTGTCTGATATCCATGGTCCGAGCTCCGGCCAAGAGGCAACTCAGCAGCCTGCAGGCAAGCATGCTCTTTCGAAGCGGTATATCCTGTGCCGGCAGCGCGCTGTACAAGTCGTCCATTATACTACCAGCCTGCACAAGGGGCATAGCAGTGGCCAGTTGCCCGCAGGGCACGCCGCGCCTGGTGGACCTGCAGGTCAGTACATGCGGCTCAGTACGCTTGTGCCTCGTGAGAGAGAAGCATGCACCACAGTACCCTGGAGGTGCCAACCTACGCTGGCACCTCCACGATGCAACCTCATTTCACCGGCTGATCCGTCGGGGCGCCCCAGCCCTTGACAAAGTAGTTGCCCGGGTCGTAGCCGTTCGACGAGAGCAACCCGAACCAGAAGCCGAAGGCCGGACGGTAGACCACCGGGTCCATCTTGCCGTCCGTGTCCAGGTTGGCCCCGCCGATCGGGATGTCCCCGCTGGCACCCCAGGCGATGCCCACAGGGGTCGTGTAGTTGGTCGACGACAGCGCGGCGAACCACACATTGACGCTGGGACGGTAGACGATCAGGTCCATCTTGCCATCGCCATCCAGGTCACCGCCCGCGATGGGCTGGTCGCCCGGTGCACCCCAGCCCTTGATGAACGGCGCGCCCGCACTGAAGTTGTTGCTCGACAGCAGGGCGAACCAGACGCCGTAGGTCGGGCGGTAGACGATGATGTCTGACCGGCCATCGCCGTCAAGGTCGCCCAGCAGCGGGATGTCCCCGCTGGCACCCCAGGCCACGCCCATGTAGCCGGCAGGGTCATAGTTGTTGCTGGACTTGAGCACGAACCAGGCATTGACGCTTGGCCGGAAGATGATCAGGTCCATCTTGCCGTCGCCGTCGATGTCGCCGCCGCCCATCGGCTGGTCGCTGGGCGCGCCCCAGCCTTTGACAAAGTAGTTGGCCGGGCTGTAGTTCTCGGTAGAGCGCAGGCCGAACCAGAAACCATAGGCCGGACGGTAGACGATGAGGTCCATCTTGCGGTCGCCGTCCAGATCGCCGGAGATGGGGATGTCGCCCGCGGCGCCCCAGGCGGTGGCGAAGTAAGCCGCCGGGTTGTAGCCGGTGCCCGACTTCAACACAAACCAGGCGTTGACGCTGGGGCGGAAGACGACCAGGTCCATCAGGCCGTCGCCGTCCAGGTCGTTCTTCTTGTAGCGTTGTGCCCCCAGGGCCAGGAAAGAGGCCTGAGCCTGGTTGTCCTCGGGGTAGAGCTCGGTGTCATAGAACCCCTGGCTGTAGACCTCGATGGTGTTGGTGAGCATCTTGTTTACGGTGAGGGTGTCCGTGATGCGCGCTACGATGTCGATGTACCAGGTGCGATCGCACCAGACGCGCCCCGCATTCCAGACGAACTGGTTGCCGACGACCTGCATCGGCTCCCAGTCGTCGTCCCAGGAGGTGACTGCCTTCACGAACTCCAGCTCGGCTGGCAGGGTATCCGTGATGTAGGCATCAGCGTTGCTAGACGTCGCTTGCTCACACACGTTGTGGTTGCCCAGCTTGACCGTGAAGGTGACTAGCTCGCCTGGCCTCGCGTCGCCGTCCAGGCTGGCCAGCCACTTTTGCACGAACAGATTGGGGCCGCTATACGGCACAACCAGGGCCGAGTTGTCCTCGGGGTAGACGTCGCCGGCGACGGGCACGCTGACGGTGTTGGTATAGGCCAGGCCACCCTTGCCCCACATCCCATCATCGTCAATCCAGAGCCGGAAGTTGGCTTCGGTCCGCTCGGAGGAGTACAGCTTGGAGGTGTGAAAGACGAGTTCATGGCTGGCAGGGTAGTTGGTTGCGTCCAGCCCCGGCCCCCAGTAGTCGCCTGACCACCAGTCGCCGTCGAACCTGAGGTCCGGGTGGTAGGTGTCAGTGATATACACCTCCGTCAGGTCCTCGGTGCCCACGTTCCACACCTTGATGTTGAAACGCAAACGCCCGTTGCCTTCCCACCAGTACTGTTTTTCGACGTAGACATTCGGGCCAGGCGCACGGATCACGGTGTTCACGTTCGAGAAATTGTCGTCCCAATCCACGTCGCCGTCGGACACGGCCAGAGTAAGATGGTTCTGCACCAGGGTAGGGGTCGCCAGCGAGTCGTCGATCTTCAAGATCACTCGAATACCATGGCCGTCTCCTGGCTCAACGACTCCGGTTGCCCAGCTCACCCCGGTAGGGGATACATTGCTAGGCTCGAAGTACGGACCGGGGCACAGCTCGGGCGAGCGGGTGGCATAGTCAAAGCTGGTGCCACTCGGTATCGAGTCCCCAAGCACGAATTGCTGTGCCATGTTGCCATCGTTGTGGAATTCTACCCAGTACTGCAGGTATCCGCCAGGCACCGTGCGCCCGGCTTCCAGGTAGCTCCACACGCGCCCATCAAGGCGCGGCTCGCCTACCCAGGCAGAGTCGCTGTCCTGGTTGTTGTCCAGGTAGCTGTCGCCAGACGTGTCGATGCGTACGGTGTCGGCCAGCTCCTGGCCCGGCACCGCGGCGGGGTCAAGCCGCAAGCGCAGCTTGAGGTAGTCGCCCCAGTAGCCCGGGATGGCAGGGGAGTAGAGCGCGTACTGCGTGCTCGTACTCAGCACCTCGGTCCACAGGTTGTAGTTGTTCTGTGAAGTCCAGCCCACGACGGTGGTGCTGAGCGGCAGGGTCTCCGTCAGCCACACCGGTCCACTGGGCACGGGGCCATTATTGGCATAGTACATCTCCACCTCGAAGGTCTGCCCTGGCACGGGATCGCCAGGGTCATACCACTTGTCGATGTAGAGCTCCGGCTGGCCGTCGGCCACGTGCACGTCGGCCTCGGCGTGGTTGTTCCACGGCTCGGCGTCATCCACGACGTAGATGTCGGCCTCGTTGTGCAGCGTCTGGCCGGCGCTGGCGGTGTGCCGCAGCACCAGCAGGATGTCGCACCACTCACCGGGGTTCAGCGTGGGCAGGTTCCAGCTCACCTGGTCGCCGGACACGGTGCCCTCCAGGCTGTCCGCGACGTACGTCGTGCCCGCGGGCAGCGTGTCGGTGAGCACCATGCCGCTGGCCACACCCCCGCCGTCGTTGTGGTAGCGCAGCTTGTAGACCACGGTACTGCCTGGCGCCGTCTGCCAGTTGCCTTCCACCCACTTCTCCAGCCAGGCATTGGGCCGCTTGTGAACGGTCAGCGTCGCATAGTTGTCAACAGGGTACATGTCGCCGCCGTACGGTGCCTCCACCATGTTGACGAAGGTCATCTCCGGGTCGCCCAAAGCAACGTTGTCCAGGTCCACCCGGTAGTCGATCCAGTGTGGCTCGTTGGGCTCCATCTCCGCAGTGTAGAACACGAGATGACGGTTGTCGGCATCGTGGCTCATGGTCACTTCTGGTCCCCACCAGCCGTTCCACCACCAGTTGCCGTTGAACGTGGTGTGCAGCGGATAGGTGTCGGTAATGTACACGTCGGTCAAGTCCGTGGTGCCCAGGTTCCAGGCGCGGATCTCGTAGCGCAGCGTCTGGTTATTGTTCTCCCACCAGTACTGCTTCTCCACGCGCAGGTTGGGGCCGACATCGGCCACGACGCTGACCACACAGACCTGGTTGTCCAGGAGGTCCTCGTCGACGCCATCCACGGTCACCTGGAAGCAATTGGTCACCACCACAGGCGGCGTCAGGCCGGTGTCCGCGCGCAGGTACAGGTCGATGCGTCCGCGATCCCCCGGCTCCATCCATCCCAAATCCCAGGCCAGGGTTGTTCCATCGTTGTAGTCAGGGTCAAAGCCGGCATAGAGGGGGTAGCCGCTGTTGCAGTAGTCAAAGGCCGTGCCAGCGGGCAGGGTGTCGGTAACCCACATGTGCACCGGCAGGTTGCCATCGTTGCTGTACTCCAGCCAGTACTGGAATTGGCCACCGGGCACCATGCGTCCCCAGGCGTAGTTCTTGGTCACCCGTCCGTCCCGGCGCGGCGAGCGCACCCAGGCCGATTCGCTGTCCTGGTTGTTGCTCGTGTTGCTGTCGCCGGAGGTGTCGATGCGCACGGTGTTCGGCAGCTCCTGGTCCATCGCGGCGTCCTTGTCCACCCGCAGGCGCAAAAGGATGGCGTCGCTCCAATTGCCGGGCAGGGCTGGCGCATACAGCACGTACTGCGCGCTGGTGTTCAACGCTTCGCTCCACAGGCCATACTCGTTTCCGGACGTCCAGCCCACCACTGTCGTGGAGAGCGGCAGGGTCTCCGTGAGCCATACTGGCCCGCTGGGAACGGGCCCGCTGTTGCCATAGTTGATCTCCACCAGATAGGTCTCGCCGGCCGTCGGGTCGCCCGGGTAGTGCCATTTGTCGATCCACACATCCGGCGCGCCGTCGGCCACGTGCACATCAACCTCAGCGTGGTCATTGCCCGTATCTGGGTCGTTTGGTGCGCGTATGTCGATGTCGTTGTGCAGGGTGTCGCTGGCGCTGGCGGNNCGAGGAAGATATCCCGCCACTGACCGGGATCGAGCGATGGCAGGGTCCAAGTGACTACGTCACTTGAAGCCGTGCCACCGAGGCTGTCGGCGATGTAGGAGGAGCCAGCGGGCAGCGTGTCGGTCAAGACCATGCCCGCGGCCACGGCGTCGCCGTCGTTGTGGTAGCGCAGCTTNNCCACCCACTTCTCCAGCCAGGCATTCGGCGCCGGCTCGCGGAAGACGTTGTAGACCTCGTCGCCATCTGGCTCGGAGTAGGCGATGGCTACGTTGTGTCCCGGCAGCAGGTCGAACTCGCCAGACCAGTCGAAGGCGTACTGCTCGCTGCCATCGGGCTGGATCGTTTCGCTGTGGCAGGGTGCGCTGCCGCTCCAGATGCAGCCCTGCACATTTACCGGATCGGTCAGCCAGGAGGCGTCGACCGTGCCCACGATGGTGTCGGCATCCAGATCCAGGTCGCCGTTGATGATGCCGATGTGCAGAGAGTTAGCGTAGCCGTTCTCGGCGCTGGCAAACACCCAGTCGCCAGGCTGAATGTCCGGCCGTGAGGGCACCCACTCTTCGCTGCGCACCTCCCAACCGTCGTCACCCCATGCACCGCCCGGGGTGGTCTCTACCTGGGCGGTGGCCTTGACGCTGGCGGCGCTGTCGGTGACCGTCACCCAGAAGGTCTGGCCTGGGGCATAGAGCACCTGCACCCACTCGTGTCCATAGTTGACGCGCAGCATTTGCCGCGGCTCGCGGAAGCGGTTGCGCACCTCGTCGCCATCCGGCTCGACGTAGGTCACCTCGACCCACTGGCCGGGCTGCAAGTCGAACTCACCCGAGCAATCAAAGGTGTAGACTGCGCTGCCATCGGGCAGGATGTAGGTCGAGCGAGAGTCCGGACAACACTCCCAGGTGTTGCCCCACAGGAAGAGCTCCTCGGTCCACCAGTCCGCCGATACCGTGCCCGTGATGGTGTCGGCGTCGACATCGATAAAGCCCTGGATGTCGCCGATGCGCAGGGATTTGGTCCAGCCATCGTCGGCTCGCACCAGCACCCAGTCACTGGGTTGGATGTCCGGCTGCGCCGGCGACCAGAGGTCCCAGTTGGTCTGAAAACCAGGGCTGTCCCAGCCAGCGTCTCCAGTGGTTGCGCCCGAAACATGTGCCTTCTCACTGCCGCCCTCGTCGGTGACCGTGATCCATACAGTGTGTCCGGCCGGATAGTTCAGCTGCACCCAATCCTCAGCGTAGCGCACGCGCAGGTAGCGGGCGCTGATTGCCTGGACAACTCGGTTGCCGCTGGCGTCCACGTAGACGAGGTTGCCTTGGCTCCCGTCAGTCAGCTCGCCCGCACCAAATACGTTCTGCAATTGGCTAGAGGTGACCGTAAACTGGCCGGCAGGGTCGCTGGAAACCCATCCGTAGGCGAGATCATTGATCGAGACAAAGAGTCGCGAGTTGGCGGGGCCATAGCCGGTTACTCGATCGGCTGCACCGTCCGAAATCGCGAACAAGTCGACAACCTCTACAGTGGTGCTGAAGCCAGCGGCCGACTGCAGATTCACAAAATCGCCGATCTCCGCACGGTTGCTGTCATCGCGCAAATCGAGCCAGCCAGTGTAGCCCGTAGGCTCCTGAGATGTACCTGCGACCACCATCTTGGGCGTCCCGCCGTCATCCTTCAAGGTTACGGTGAAGACCGTACCAGGTGGCACGGCATAGCCGACCGCGGCGCTATAGCCGGGGTACACCGTCAAGAATTCTACTTGTCTGCGAATCTGCTCCCCATTTTCGTCGGCAACACGGTGCAATACGTCGTACGAGCTTTCATTGCTTAGGTCAAAACCTTGCAGGTCGGCCGTCCAGTTGCCGCTGGTAGCCGTTACCACTGTGCCGAAGGAGCCAGCGACCGGAGACAATCCGCTGGAGTTCCAGTTCGAGCCGTCCAGCTCCACGTGGTCACTGCCGCCCTGCACGGTGCCGGAGAGCCGGTCGGCGTCGCGGTCGATGCTGGTGGTCATGGCCTGCACCTCAACGACACCCTGCCAGCCGGCGCTGGTGACGGTGACGGTATCGCCGGGGGCGATGTCCGGCAGGCCGCTTGAGAAGCTGTAGCGACCGTAGTTGCTCATGGTACTGTAGAACTCGGAGGTGGAATCGGTGGCCGCGGTGTAGATGGTCAGGGTGATCGGCTCGCCGCTGTAGATCGTGCTCGGGTTGGGCCCACCTTGGCCAGACACCTGGTTCCAGGTCTGATGTACCACCACGCCCGGGGCAGCCCCACGTGCAATGAGGATGTCGCCTTCGGCATCGGGGACATAGATAGTGACACCGTAGTTCGGCAACACTTCGGCAATGCTGCCCAGGCTCAGTGTGAAGTATCCGCTGGCATCAGCGGTGGTTGAGGACTGGAAATTGCGGCCGCCAACCTCAACCTCGCTGTATAGTAGGCAGCGTATCTCCGCACCGGGGACCGAGGTGCCGGTCACCTGGTTGCTGGCGCTGTTGGCATACCGGGTCAGGTTCTCCACCGTCCGGCTGAGCACGAGCCCACTCTCGAGCTGCACCTCAATGGTGTCGCCTACCTGCACGTCTGTCGCTGGGTACCAGAAGTACCAGCTCTGCGGCCATGGGGCCACGTCGACACTGCCAGTTTCCTGCACCGTCACGCCGTCCGTGTCGTACACGGTGATGGCCACTGTAGTCTCCGGGGGCGCATATCCTTGCACGACGGGGAACGGCGCAATATAGAAGGCCAGGCCCTGCTCTGGCAGGAAGGTGCGGTGTACCTCGACTCCGTCTTCGATATAGGCAACCAGCGGTTCGTCAAAGATCATCATGTCCCAGTCGGCGCTGGTGTCGATAGAAAAGTTGCCGCTGCCATCCGTGGCGCCAGTGGACATGTGGCTGCCCATCCACGGCTCGCCCCACGGCAGGTAGATGATGATGTCCAGCGGTTGCCCGCCTCCGCCAATGTTGCCGCTCACAACATTCGTGTTCAGGTCCACCTCGGCAGCCATGGAGCGCAGGGTCACGCTGGCCTGCTGCACGCCCTCCTGGTAGATGGCCACCACGTCACCTGCGGCCAGGCCAGGCCGGTAACCGTCGCTGTTGTACAGCGTGGTCCAGAAGTAGCCGATGCCGTCAGCTTCGTCGGCGCCCATCTGTATCCCGTTGACGCTGACGGTCACCGTCTCGTAGGGATCGAGGATACCCCACACGCGCTCGGTGACCAGGCAGACCACCAGGTCAGCGCTGCCGGGTACGGGTGGTGTGGAGAGGGTGCTCAGCTCAGCACGAGCGTCACTGACCAGCGACTTGCCCATCGCCCCGCCAGCCGATGTCCGCAGGCGGTCAGGGCCGATGAGGCCGTCATCGGGCTGCGGGCGCGGTGCTCGCCGCAAGTCCGGATCAGGAGTCGCATCCGGCTCAGTGCGGAAGGGCGGGTGTCCTTGCGCAGCGCTCTGCGCAATTACGCGGCTGGGTGGCGCTATGCTGGGCACGGCGGCAGGCGGCTCGGCCGCCCTGGCCGCGGGCACCCTCGCTGGCACGCGCTGTTGAGCAACAGGCGCAACGTTGCCCTGCGCCTGCGCGTACGACGCGGCCGGCGCAGGGGAAGTCACCTGGTGTGACGCGCTGGGCGCGACGGCTGTCGGCCGGCTGCAGCACGGTTGCTGCTGGCCCTGGGCCTGCGCCGCCAGGCGGGGCATCAGGCCCCAGACCATGGTGGCCATCAATGCCAGGCCGACCACAACCACGGCCAAAGCCTTGGACAGACGGAGCGAAGATAGCGACCTCATGGGCACCCCTTTCCTTGTGCAGACTGGACAAGCGTGGGGAACCCGCACTGCGGGCGTGAAGACAGAATGGGATCTTGGCCTCGGCCGTGGAAAAGGCGAGCGCCAGCCACAAGGCCGCGGCCTCGTGACTGGCGCTGGAGATGCAGGTCTCGGTATGTCATGCGCACAATGTTCGCGATAGGCACGTCCCCTGCTTTGCCGCGGAGTGCGGCCCTGCAGGCTGCGTCACTCCACCTCAGGTGCGATGCGCTGGATGCGTCGCCGTCGCACTCGCTTCAGAGTCAGCTGCAGGCTGGACACATACCCAGTATAGCACACGAAAGTCGCGTTTCGGTGTATTTCAGGTCGCTCTATCGTTACAGATTACTGGTCAGCTACACTCGTCCTTGCGGCATACCGGGCAGGATGCCTGCTTTCTCTACTGCACCGGCACGTCGCCACTCTGTCCAAGGCTTCTCGCCAGGCAGTTGTTGGCGTCGTAGCTGTTCGTAGAGAGGAGGGCGAACCAGACACCGACGGTGGGCCGGTAGACCACCAGGTCCATCTTGCGGTCGCCGTCAAGGTCGCCGCCGCCGACGGGAGTGTCGCCGGTGCTGCCCCAGGCATAGCCGACGCTGCTGCTGTAGTTGGTGGAGGAGAGCAGCCCGAACCAGACGTTGACGCTGGGTCGGTAGACGATCAGGTCCATTTTGCCATCGGCATCCAGGTCGCCGCCACCGATGGGCACGTCACCGGGGGCGCCCCATCCTTTGACAAAGTAGGTGGCAGGATCGTAGTTTTCGGTCGATCTGAGCCCGAACCACACGCCGTAGGAGGGGCGGTAGACGATGAGATCCATCTTGCCGTCGCCATCGAGGTCGCCGCTGATAGGGACGTCGCCCTCGGCGCCCCAGGCCTTGCCAAAGTAGCCGGCCGGATCGTAGTTGTTGCTCGACTTTAGTACAAACCAGGCGTTGACCGAGGGGCGGAAGATGACCAAGTCCATCTTGCCGTCGCCGTCCAGGTCTCCGGAAAGCGGGGTATCGCCGGTGGCGCCCCAGCCTTTTACAAAGTAGGTGGCAGCATTGTAGTTTTCCGTCGACCTGAGCCCGAACCAGACACCATAAGTGGGACGGTAGACGATGAGGTCCATCTTGCGGTCGCCGTCGAGGTCACCAGAGATGGGGGTATCGCCGGTGGCGCCCCAGGACTTGGCGAAGGAGGTGTTGAAGTTGGTGGAGGAGAGCAGGGCGAACCAGGTGGCACTGCCAGGCCGGAAGATGACCATATCGGTCTTGACATCACCATCGATGTCGGACTTGGCGCGTATGCCCGGCGCGGGCGTTGGAGTGGCCGTCGGCGTGGAAGTCGGAGTCTGGGTTGGTGTAGGCGTGGCTACACTACTGCGATATTTGATGATCAGCTTGGGGCACAGGGCTGGCGTGCCATCCTGGGCACTGGCAAAGTAGAACTGGGCGGCGGTGTTCGTGTCAGTGCGCAGCAACACGCCGTTGTTGGGCCAGGTGCCGTTGACCCAGTTCTGCACCAGGTTGAGCACGTTATAGCTGTACCAACGGTTGACGCCGCTGGTGGTTACGGACCCCTCCGGCACTGCAGCGCGGTCGGTCGTGGTGTCCCCGCAGCCGGGTATGGCCCAGGCATTGCCCGTTTGGGCTACATTCCAGGTAGCCTGGCACATGCTGGTGTTGCGCAGGACGCGGTAAAGCTCGATAGTGGCATCTGCCCCGCCCCAGCCATTGGCGTAGATCTCCAGGCGGGCCTCGAGCACGTTGGCGCCGCTGGGAATAGCGGACAAATCAAAGTGGAGCAGGCTTACGTACTGCTGGGTCAATCCCACGCGAAGCTGGCCGCTGCTGCAGTAATTGCGATCCGGGTCATACTTGTAGAGGTAGGTGTCCTCGGCCCCGGTGTAGCCGTTCACCCCTTGCTGCAGGTTCAGGATGACGGGCGGCCCGTACAGAATCGTATCCGTATACTCACGGAAGTTGATGCCAAAGGGTGTGATCACGCCGGGATACGTAGGATAGCGGTAGTCAAAAAGCCCCCCGTTGAAACCGTCGCCGGTGTCGTTGTTCCACGGTTCATCGTTGAGGCTGTACCAGAGCCAACGCTGCACCAGGCGGTTCTCGTCCGCCGGGTAACCGCGATTCACGTTGGTGGCCGAGAGCAGATAGTCAAAGCTGGCATTCATGTAGGCATTCACGCGGTCGACCGTATAGCCGTACTCCGGGGGAAGGAGAACTCCATACTCGCTGATGATCAAGGGCTTGTTCTGAAAACCGCGGGCGAACATCCAGTCGCGCATCTCGACGATGAGCTGCTGGAAGATGGCAATGCTGGCGTTGTCGTCGAGGGTGTACAGGCGGCCGCTGGTAGCAGTCAGGCCAACGGGAATGTCGCAGCCCCAGTTGTTCTTGAGCTCTTGCAGAATCTGGACATGGATGTTCCACACGTCCACGGGCATGGCCTGACCATAGAGCGTCTGATACTGCTGTAGCACCAGATCCAGCCATTGCAGGCGCAGCGGCGTTGGCTGGACCACGCCACCGATGGCGATCTGGGCGGTGGAGTCGCGGCCTTTGATGAAGGTGTACAGATCGTGGTAGGCGGTGGCGTACTGCAGGGGGGTGTTGTTGCCTACGTGGACGCATTCCGGCTCGCTGCCGATCATCCACACTGAGGCGGGGTTGGCGTCGACAATCGGGCCTAATTCTGCCAGGCCGGGTTCGTAGCTGCCGGCCTCTACCCAGACCAACTGCGCATAGTCGATCCCGCCTGGGCGCGGCGGGCTGGGGTNNCAGTCCGAGTACCAGCCGATATGCAGCGATCCGACGTCATAGTCGGTGATTTCCCCAAAGTGGGCATTGACACCTACGCCAAAGCGCTCGGTAGCAGGGTCATAGAGCGGACCCTGGCTGCGTGCAGTAGGTGACGTCACCAGAAACGCGAGAGCAAGAACGAGGGCGCAAGAGCTGATCAGGCGCCGCATGGTCTTCACCTCCAATCGGAAACAGGCCTGCTGGGGTGAGAAGGCCGGCGCGTTGTGCAACGGTGGCTGCAATGAGCTGCGCACGACACGGCGCAGCAGGGTGCTTCCTTCGCTCACCACACATGGATCAGGATTACCATATTGTGGACTACAATACTCCGCTTGTCAAACATGCGGGTTTGAGCGTGCACTTGCCCGCGAGACCTCTGGCCGATTGGCCAACTCGCAGGGATGTTGATCTCCATTCATGTGCCCAGGAGGCGGCAGACAGATTGTGGCACCAATCTGATAGTTTTTGACAGTGCCAATGCGCTATCCTGGGCATGCTATGAGCCTGCGCCATCGCCGGCGCCAGGCTCGTTTGTTACTCTGGTCTACAAACCTCGAGGTGTGATGCAGCCATCGTCACGTTTTGCAGGTTTCTACCGGCTTTCCATCGAGGAGCGGTATAACCTGCTGCGCGAATCAACGTCCCTCAGTGATGAGGATGCGCGGGCCCTATCTGGCGATAGTGGCCTGAGGCTCCAGCAGGCCGACAAGATGATTGAGAATGCCGTCGGAGTCTTCGGGCTGCCGCTCGGCATCGCCACGAATTTCTCAATCAACGGGCGAGACTATCTGATCCCCATGGCCATTGAGGAGCCTTCGGTCGTGGCTGGGGCGAGCTTCGCGGCACGCCTGGCACGTGACGGCGGTGGCTTTCAGAGTGCCAGCGATCCGGCGCTGATGATCGGTCAGATTCAGGTGCTTGATACCCCAGACCCATGGGCCGCCCGTTTCGATTTGCTCGCCAATCAGCAACGTCTGCTCGACCTCGCCAACGAAGTGGACCCTGTCATCACCCAGCTTGGCGGTGGTGCGCGCAGGATTGAAGTACGTGTACTGGAGCAGACGCACGTAGGGCCCATGGTCGTCGTGCATCTGATTTATGACACTCGCGATGCGATGGGCGCCAACGCGGTGAACACCGCCTTGGAGGCGCTTGCTCCGATGGTGGCAGAAATCTCCGGAGGACGCACGCTCCTGCGCATCCTCTCCAATCTGGCTGACGAGAGACTGGCACGGGCCAAATGCTCCATCCCGGTCTCTTCGCTGGCACACAACGACTATGATGGCACCGACGTAGCCCACCGAATCGTCGAAGCCTGGGCATTTGCAGCGGCCGATCCTTATCGTGCCACAACCCACAACAAGGGGATCATGAATGGCATCGATGCCGTAGTCATTGCCACGGGCAACGACTGGCGTGCCGTCGAAGCTGGCGCACATGCCTATGCCGCCCGCGATGGTCGGTACATGCCACTGAGCACCTGGCAATTCAACAACAGGGCACCCGCTGCGCAGGACTGCCTGGTGGGCACGCTGGAGTTGCCATTGGCTGTCGGCACCGTGGGTGGAGCCACCCGGGTGCATCCCGCAGCTAAGGCGGCGCTGAAATTGTTGGGGGTGAGCTCTTCTCAGGAGCTGGCTCAGGTGATCGCCGCGGTCGGTCTGGCACAGAACCTCGCCGCGCTCCGAGCGCTTGCCAGCGAGGGCATCCAGCATGGTCACATGCGACTGCACGCGCGTCAAGTAGCCATCGCCGCCGGCGCCGAGGGTGAGATGGTTGATCAGGTAGTCCAGGCCATGCTCCGCGAACAAACAGTCCGCCTGGACCGTGCGCAAGCGATACTCGAACGACTGAAGGCACAATAGTGAAGCCAAGCAGAGAAGTAGGAATCGTTGGGTACGGAGCCTATGTTCCCCGTTACCGCCTGCCCGCAAGCGAAGTGTCGCGCGTGTGGACTGGGGGACATGGTGGCGTGCCTGTTGATGAGAAGTCAGTGCCCGGGCTGGACGAGGACACGGCGACAATCGCTATCGAAGCGGCCCGCAATGCCTTGCTGCGCAGCGAGGTAGATCCGGGGGACCTGCGCTCGGTGTGGGTTGGCAGTGAATCGCACCCCTACGCGGTCAAGCCCACCGGCACCATCGTCGCAGAGGCGATTGGAGCTACGCCAGCGGTCAGCGTTGCCGATTGGCAGTTTGCCTGCAAGGCAGGCACCGAGGCGTTGCAGGCCGCCTTTGCCCTCGTAGGCTCGAGCATGGCCGATTATGCCATGGCCATTGGCGCAGACACGGCGCAAGGCCGGCCAGGTGATGCCCTCGAATACACAGCTGCGGCTGGTGGCGCCGCCTTTGTGGTTGGCGCACGCGAGCAGAGCCTTGCCTACCTTGAGGCATCGTACTCCTATGTCACCGACACACCGGACTTTTTCCGGCGCCCATATCGACACTACCCAGAGCATGGTGGGCGCTTTACCGGAGAACCGGCCTATTTCAAGCACATTACAGCAGCGGTGCAGGCGCTCCTGGAAGAACTGGGGTATAAGCCAACCGACTTTGCGGCCGCAGTCTTTCACCAGCCTAATGTCAAGTTCCCGCAGCGGGTGGCGCAGATCCTTGGCTTCAACAAAGATCAGCTCAAGGCCGGGCTGCTGGCCGGGCAGGTTGGCAATACCTATGCTGCAGCAGCCATGCTGGGGCTCACGGCTGCCCTGGACGTGGCCAAACCAGGAGACCGCATCCTGATGGCCTCCTTTGGATCTGGAGCCGGCAGTGATGCGTTTTCCTTCGTGGTGACAGATGTCGCGTGCGAGCGACAGGCACGGGCCCCAAGCACACAGGCGTATATCGCACGGCGCGCGCCGGTTGATTACGCCCTGTATACACGCTATCGGCGCAAGCTGCAGATGCAGTGAGCACAGATCAGGAGTTGGAGGATCCGGCAACTTGCGTGATGTGAGCATTATTGGTATCGGACAGACCGATGTGGGCGAGCGATGGGAGAGGTCGCTGCGCGACCTGGCAGTCGACGCTGTCGTCGCAGCCATGAAAGACTCGCATGCAGAGCGCGTGGATGCTTTGTACGTTGGGAACATGTTATCTGGCGAGCTGACTGCACAGGAGCACCTGGGCACGCTTATTGCTGATTGGAGCGGCCTGGGCGGGGCAGAGGCATACAAGGTGGAGGCCGCCGATGCTTCAGGTGCAGCGGCGGTACGCCTGGCTTACCTTGGAGTAGCCAGTGGCATACATGATTTTGTCATTGCCTGCGGTGTAGAAAAGACAACTGACGCCGATGCGGAGACTACCAACGCAGCATGGAGCTATGGAACGGATGCAGAGTACGAGGGCAACCAGGGGATAACCATGCCCAGCATGGCTGGCCTGCTAATGCGTCGATACATGCACGAGTTCAGTGTGGCCCACGAAGACCTGGCGCCTTTTGCCGTCATCGCCCACGCCAACGGCGCGAACAACCCACATGCCATGTTCCGGTCGCCAATTTCGGCCGCAGTGTATGCCAAAGCAGGTATGGTGGCAGACCCGGTCGGCATGTTCGATGCGGCTCCACTGTGCGATGGTGCTGCGGCGGTCTTGCTGTGCCCAACTGAAGTCGCCAACCGATTCGCGAGCCGGCCAGTGCGCATTCGCGCTTCAGCAGCTGCGTCTGACCGGCTGGCCATTCACAGCCGCAACGATCCGCTCTTTCTGCGGGCAGCTCACCTTTCCGCCGAGCGCGCCTATATGCAGGCTGGAGTGGCTCCCCATGAGTTGGATCTGTTCGAGCTGCATGATGCCTTCTCCATCCTGGCAGCGCTGTCACTGGAGGCCTGCGGCTTTGCTGGGCGGGGCAAGGCAGCCGAGCTGGCCAAGCAAGGCGTCTTTGACTTGCAGGGTAAGACTCCGATCTGCACCATGGGCGGACTCAAGGCACGAGGACATCCTATCGCAGCAAGCGGTGTTTACCAGATCGTTGAGGTAGTACAACAACTGCGTGGCGAAGCGGGCGCAAACCAGATTGAGGCACATCTGGGCATGGCTCAGAGCCTCGGCGGCACCGGCGCAACCGCGATAACACACATACTGGAAGCATAGGGGGAGCTGCCGGGCATTCTGGGTCCGAGTGATCCGTGCCCAATTGCAGGAACTCCCCAAGATCGAGGAGGTTATTGATGAACGTAGCACGCTATTGGCGAACAGAAAAGACCCGATATGGCCTCGTTGGCGAGACCTGCCGCATTTGCGGTGAGCCCATCTTCCCCCCACGTGACCTGTGCCCACATTGTACAGAAGCCGGGCAGGACGTACGCACTTTCGGCGGGAAGGGCGAGGTATACAGCTTCTCCACCGTCAACGATGCTCCAGCCGGCTATTCGGAGTACACGCCCTACACTGTAGCCTTAATCAAGCTTCAGGAAGGTCCTCTGCTCACGGCGCAGCTTACGGACGTGGATGAGCCAGACGTGCACATCGGCATGCCTGTGGAGATGGTTACCCGCAAGCTCAAGGAAGAGGGCGAGAACGGCATGATCGTCTACGGGTACAAGTTCAGGCCGGTCATTCAGGCCTAGTTCACCACACCACAATCGAGGACTCAATTCGGATGCGGCTATGATTCGCCACCAGGCGTAGAGTTCATGGCCGCGTCTGCTTTGCCTCGGTGGAGACCGGCTACTCTGATCTACAGGCGCGACGTAACACCCGATACGCAGACAGTTCCGCTCCATACAGCGCTGTGCGATAAGGCTTACATGAAGACACAAAGAATCCTGATCAGAGACGAGACTGGGCACGATGTCGCCGTTATCACCGAAGTGACTATCGCAGCCTTCGCCGGCCTGGAGATCAGCAACCACACTGAACAGTACATCATCGAGGCCCTGCGCTCCGCAGGAGCCCTGACCCTGTCCCTTGTCGCAGAAGTTGGTGGACGTGTTGTCGGGCACATCGCCTTCTCCCCCGTGAGCATCTCGGATGGAACCCCAAACTGGTACGGACTGGGCCCCGTTTCAGTGCTGCCACTGTATCAGCGGCAAGGCATTGGCAAAGCCCTCATCCGAGAAGGTCTCTTGCGATTGAGGGACTTGGGTGCGGGAGGATGTTGTCTGGTTGGCCATCCCGAATACTACAAGCAGCTCGGGTTCACGAATGTTGCCGGGCTTGTCCACAGGGGCGTTCCCTCAGAGGCGCTTTACGCCTGGTCGTTTCGCGGCCGTTTCCCACAGGGCGAGGTCATGTTCCATGACGGGTTTGCCGCAAATGGCCAACAACGCCAGGCACGAGATGCGATTGCGTCTCGCCCTTGATGCTGGACGTCTGGGAGAGATATCGACCTCCGCTGAGTAGATTCCGTGGGCCTGTTGGAACGAGATCGTTGCCTCAAGTCCGCTCCCGCACTTGACCGGCACAGGAATCAGCCTATACTGTCTCTCCTTGAACGGCGGCCTTGGCCGCCGTTCAGTGTGTACCGCTTTCGAGACCGGGAGGTCTTGCTCACATGCAAATCGGCATCATCGGATTGCCCAACAGCACCAAGACGACGATCTTTGGTGCCCTGACGCGTCAGGCCGTTCAAACACAGCCATTCAGCACGGGCAAGTTTGAGACCCAAAGGGCTGTCGTCGACGTCCCGGATCCACGGGTCGATCGCCTGGCGGAGATGTTCCAGCCACGCAAGGTCACACGTGCTCAGGTGCAATACAACGACATCGCCGGTCTGGATGCTGGCGTCGGCCAATCTGGCGGCTTTAGCGGTGCCTTGCTCAATGCCATCGCGGTCAACGATGCCCTGCTGCATGTTGTGCGCGCCTTTCGCGACGATGCCATCCCACACATTCGCGGCAGTGTCGACCCAGCCCGCGACTTGCGCGACCTGGATGCCGAGCTGATCCTTGCCGACTTGAGCATGGTCGAGCACCGCATGGAACGTCTTCAGCGCGATCTCAAGCGCCCAGGCCCGGCGGCAGACCTCGCGGCAGAAGAGCAGACCTTGCTGCTGCGCCTGAAAGACGCTCTCGAGGCTGAGGTGCCCCTGCGCGATCTCAGCCTGACTGAGGCCGAACAACAGCGCCTACGTGGCTTTAGTTTTCTGACCTTGAAGCCCGTCCTCGTCGTGCTCAACGTGGGCGACGATGGTCCGCTAGATCCATCTGTCCTAGTCTCCTACGTACACCGCCACTCTGAGGTAATCGCTTTGCGTGGTGGCATTGAACGGGACATCGCCCAAATGGACGAGGCCTCCGCCGGGATGTTTCTCTCTGAGTACGGAATAGGTGAGCCAAGCCTGCGGCGCCTGATCCGCCTCTCCTACGACCTGCTGGGAGTGCAGTCCTTCTTTACTGTCGGTGAGGATGAGGTCCGCGCCTGGACCATGCAGCGCGGTGGCACGGCGGTCGATGCGGCAGGCACCATTCACACCGACCTGGCGCGTGGCTTTATTCGCGCCGAGGTCGTCGGCTACGATAACCTCGTGGAGGCTGGGTCATTGGCTGAGGCGCGTCTGCGCGGGCTGCTGCGCCTGGAAGGTCGCGATTACGTGGTGAAGGACGNNTCAACATATAGGGGCAGCCGATTGCTGACACTGACCCGCAGATGCCTCAAGCCGTCAGGTCCTTCTTTTGGCTGTGCCACCATGATCTCCAACGCGTCGCTTGCCATGAACGCAAGCTTGATACCCTTTCCTGCAAAGCGGATGCCATAGCAGCCCAACGAGCCTTCGAGCCAGACCAGGAAGGCCACAAACAAGCCAGTGCTCGCATAGCACCCTGAATCAACAAGATGGGTGGACGGCAGGTGCGCTGACGGGAGCACATAGAAGCCACCACTGCTGGGCAATTTGACAGGCAACCGCACGCATGCTATCCTCGCACATGGGCTCGACGATTGTCCTCAGCCAGGTCAATTGACCCGAGACAGGGGGTCAATACGCAACTCGCTCTTGGCATTGCTCATACTGGCTGCCGTTTGGCTGCTGGTAGGGTTGACCACAACCAGCACTCCCATAGCCGCTGACAAGATCGGCGCCGCCACCAAAGCTACTACCCCACAAGGCGTCATCTCTCGTGTTGCCAACGTTAACTCCAACACCTTCAGCTTGGTAGATACCGTCTCACAGACCGTGTTGGGACAGCTAGCTATGGACGCACATCCATGCAGTGTGGCCATCACACCAATCGGGTTGACCTGCGTGGTCAGCCAGGCATCTGACGGCTCTCTCGGCGTAGCGATCAGTCATCGCCTCTCGACGTGGCGGTATTGCCCCACGGTCGGTTTGTCGCTGTGAGTGCAGTTGGTCACCTGAGCTGGCATGTCAACGGTAGGCAGGATGGTCGCACGCTGAGACTCCAATATGGGGGCGAGGAGCCACCGCGCAAAGAGCCGCTCATTGCTCGCACCACTTCCGGCTTGGTGGATTTGATTGACTCCCACCCGCTGCGTTGGCGGACCGAACGGGACGACTTTGCTGATAGCGAGTTGAGTGTGCGCTTTGAGCAATTTGGAGAGGGCCTGATCGCCGGCGAGACAAATCCCACCCGCGGCCAGTCAAACCAGGACCGGTCCTACGACTCGGACTGTCTAGCGTTGTGCATCGATAGCCTGGCCCTGGCTGCTCCGCCGCTATCGGGACACCAACTGAGTTGCGCTGCAAGCCGCTGTTCAAATGGGCGGGCACCGACGTATGGGATTGCCATGACGCACGACTGTACACCGACCTTCAGACACATGATGTGAGTACGGCTGACGGCCCT
>DIVN01000035.1 GCA_002435875.1 Anaerolineales bacterium UBA6131 | reverse complement strand
AGCTAAGCCTGGACGAGATCCGCACGTATTGCTGCATCGTGACCGCATTGCGGCAGACGATTGAGATTCAGGAGGAGATCGACGGGCTCTATGCAGGGGTGGAGGGGACGCCGCTGTCGCTGAGGCTGTAGCAACGGGCACAGGGGAGATGTTGGGATGGATCGGGGTAGTGGCGGCAAGCGCGATTGGCCTGGCCGGTGGGGCGATCGGGACGAACTTCGGCGTGAACAACACCAGCGGGCCACGCGAACGCATGTTCATGATCAAGCCGGCAATGATATGTTGGGTGAAGTTGTTCGTCGTCTTTGCTTTACCCATCACATTGCCAAATCCTCACCGATGGTTGGTCAGGATTCCCTGCTTGGTCGTCCTTGCCCTGCGAAGCACCTGGCGAAACCGTAAGCAGCAATCAATCCGGTCCGAGGAAGCGCAAAACACGGAGGTGAGGACGAAGCGACGGGCCGTCAGCCACAGCTGCGTCGTGAGGCTGCACCACGCCCTGAGACCAGAAAAGTGAGGCGAAGCATCCGATATGAGAAGCAGACGTTATTACTCCGTCCGAACAGGCAGGAATGCCGCCGCGATGAAGCCGGATCTGGCAATGGTTCTTCGCTTGTTCAGGGACCTTTACAGGTCGCTCGACGAGCAGTGCTATTTTCAGGAAGCGTTTGGATATGTGTGTGTCGATGCGGGGGAGGTACCAGGCACATTGGGGGCAGACGTACAGGCCCAAGTGTTCCGAAGGTTGCGCAAACAGAATCTGTGGCCGATCAGAGACAAGTGTCTGGAATACTCGGAAGATGATCTGTTCGACCTCATTGAGTTCATGTACGACTGTGTCTCGAAACCCATTGACGGATTCTTCCACAGTTTCAACGGGTGTGGCTGGCACTATACCAAGTTTGACCGTGACGCTGGACGTGCGGAGTTCCGAGCGGAGATCAATACAGTCATCGCTGACTACAACAACGGCTACGAACTATCCGAGGACGGAGAGATTCTGGCACTTGCAGAAAACGGTCTTGCTCAACTGGTGGACGCCGAATTGCCAACCTTCGACCCGGACAACGTAGACCTCCGAGTACAAGCAGCTATCCGCAAGTTCAGACGCTATCACTCTTCACAGGACGACAGACGAGACGCCATTCGGGACTTGGCTGATGTACTTGAGTTCATACGCCCCCAACTCGGGCGTGTGCTTTCCAGGAAAGACGAGAACGAGCTATTCATCATCGCCAACAGCTTTGGCATACGCCACCATAATGAGCGGCAGCGAACAGACTATGACCAAAACATCTGGTACAGTTGGATGTTCTATTACTATCTCGCAACGGTTCATGCAGCCACAGCACTGCTCAAGAGAGACAGACAGGCTATCGACCAGAAAGACGATGCCTTTGCGTTCTAGTCAGGGCCCAGCGCAGCATCGGCATCCCTCCCATTGCACTATTGCACGCGGAAGTGTGCGACAAGACGCACGTGCGCGCCGGATGAAACCAGCCGCTAGGCACACTACCTCATAAGGCCACAGGGTCAAGATGTGGCAGCAGAGCGGAGGTGGTGCAGGCCTGGATTGGAGCAGGCGGGCTACATGTTTCCCGGAGAGGGCCGCGGCCATTGGAATCGCCGCAGAGGCAGATGGAGATGTTGCGATGGATTGGCGCAATCGCGGTAAGCGCCATCGGCCTAGCCCGTAGGGTCGTCAGGGCCTATCTCAGCATCAAGTACGCCAAAGGGCCGCGCGAGCCCCTGCCGCGCCTCACAGCGCCTGGCAGGCCGGGCAGAGGTAGCACGTCCCACCCAGGTACTGCAGCTTCTCCACCTTACCTCCGCAGCCCGGGCGGGGACGGCCCAGCGCCTCTTTGTCCATCAGCCGCACGTAGCCACCGGGCTGGTCAAAGCTAAGCTTATCCGTGGCCAAGAGGCCCCAGGCGCACGGAGCGCCTGGGGCCTTGACCTTACCATTCGGGGTGAGGTCGCGGATGCTGGACCTTTTCCGCCTTGATGTGTCCGTGCCAATCCCGGCCAAACGCCGTCGCTTGGCCCGCACCTACCAGCGGGTGTCCTCCAGGTGTGGGCACACGATGCCACTCTGGCGGTCGCTCTGCCAGCGTCCTCCCATCATTCCCCAACCCGGCGACCGTAAGCCCATCATGCCGGTGCCCCAACGGCCCCGGGTGATGATACTGCCCAGGCCGATGCCTCCGATGAACAAGGCTATGGCCAGAGCCGACAAAACCAACGCAACTCTCCAACGTAACATCGCCAGTCCCTCCTTCCTCGTGGGGAGGACCTAGGATCGACCCGCGTCCGCGAGTGCATCTTTCATCGCCGTGTACTCTTCGCGGTTGATCTCCCCGCGCGCGTAGCGTCTGTCCAGGATCTCCCGAGCCGTCAGGTCGCGATCCGCCTTCCCAGGCAGAGCCTGTACGTGCGGGAAGAGCTCGCGCATCAACCAGGCACCCAGCGGCACGGTCACCAACAGCAACAGTCCCAATCCTAAGAACATGAAGATCATCATCTTCGTACCTCCTATGCGTCGTTTGCTGTACCCTACGGTACTGACGCCAGTCTATCAGGCCTTCATAGCGGTACCGTGAAGCGTATGTAAAGATCGTGCAAAGAAGAACGAGCCAGGACCCACAGAATGGCCCTGGCTCGTTGCGAGGCAGAATTCGCGCTCAGGCTGCCGGCAGTGTGATGTGGAAAGTGCTTCCTCGACCCAGTCCCTGGCTTTCAGCGCCAATGGTGCCGCCGTGCGCTTCGACCAGGTGTTTGGCGATGGTCAGGCCGATGCCGCTGCCGCCGCCGGCGCGCGAGCGGGACTTGTCCACCCGGTAGAAGCGTGAGAAGATCAGCGGCAAATGCTCGGGCGCTATGCCGATGCCGTCGTCTTTTACCCACACCGCCACCATGTCCCCCTCGCAGCGCGCACCGATCTCCACGCGTCCCTCATTTGGGGTATACTGTAGGGCATTGCCCACCAGATTCAACATCACCTGCCCAACCCGGTCCTCATCCACCAGCACGAAGGGGAGCTGTGGGGCGATTTCCACCCGCAGCGTCACTCCCTTGTCCTCGAACTGGCGCCCCAGCCTGGTCACCGTAGCCTCCACCAAGTTCAGCACGCATACCGGCTTCAGGTGAATCTCGAACGCTCCTGCCTCCACCCGGCTGAGCTCCTGCAGATCGGCCACCAGTCGCTCCAACCGCGCCGCCTCCCGGTAGACCCGCGAGAAGGTAGCCGGCTCCGCCGGCAGCACCCCGTCGATCAGCCCTTCCATCGACCCTTTGATAGTCGACAGCGGGGTGCGTAGCTCGTGGGCCACGTTGCCGATCTGTTGGCGCCGGCTGTTCTCCATTTGTTCCAGCTGGGCCGACATGCGGTTGAAGCTCACCGCCAGCCGCCCCAGCTCATCCAGCGTGTCCCATCCCTCTTCAGCCGGCACCGCCACCCGTTCGTCGTAATGTCCCTCGGCGATCCGCTGGCTGGCCAACATCATCTGGCGCACCGGGGCCACAATCTGCCGGCTGACCGGCAAGCTGACCACCAGGGCAATCAGGACCGCCGCCACTGCTGCGATGGCCAGCGCCTCACGCACCGCATCGCGGTAGTTGGTGAACAAGTCGGCCTCCATTTCGGCTGACACGTCCCCCATCACCGCCGCCATTGCCGCCAGGTGATTGTCGAACGCCCGCGGGATCACGAACTCGGCGGCGGTCGCCAGTACGATCACCCCCACCGCCACCACCACCACATACGAGATAAACAACTTCCATCCCAGCCGGGCCCGTAGGAGTCGCCACAAGCGCCTCATTGTTCTTCATCCTCGAACCGGTAGCCGACGCCGCGCACAGTGGTGATGAAGATCTCGTTTCCCAGCTTTTGCCGGATGTGCCCGATGTGCACGTCCACCACCCGCTCCTCTCCGTAGAAATCGTACCCCCACACCTTCTCCAGCAACTGCTCGCGGCTGAGTACCAATCCACGATGTTCGGCCAACGTTTTCAGCAAGTCGAATTCCGT
>DIVN01000113.1 GCA_002435875.1 Anaerolineales bacterium UBA6131 | reverse complement strand
CCTCCATCTCCACGCCGGTCCTGCCCGTGGAATGCACTTCCGCCGTAATCTCAATTCGTGAGGCATCCTCATCCACACGGCAGCGCACCGCCACCTTGGTCAGCAACAGCGGGTGACAGAGTGGGATGAGCTCCCAGGTGCGCTTGGCCGCCTGGACACCGGCGATCTCGGCCACCGTCAGGACGTCGCCCTTGGGCAGCCCGTCTTGGGCAATCAGGCGCAGGGTCTCGGGGCGCATGCACACCTCGCCGCGCGCCACGGCGACCCGCTCGGTGTCGTTCTTGGCACCGACGTCGACCATGCGCGCATGCCCCTGCTCGTCGAGATGGGTCAGCTCCACGGGGACCTCCTTCTTTTGGGCCTATCCGCCAATCTGGGACATGGCGCGCCGCTCCGGATGCTCGGCGTCGGCCAGGTGATGCTGCAACGGTTTGCTTTCGATAGCCTGCACGATGAGGGCCTTGATCTCCGCCACGTCCGCGCCTCTACGCAGGGCCGTGCGCAGATCAATTTCCTGGTCGGCCAGCAGGCAGGGCCGTAGCTGCCCATCTGCCGTCAGGCGCAGGCGGTTGCAGTGAAAACAAAAGTGCTCACTGATTGGCGTGATAAAGCCAATCGTGCCAAGGGACGAGTCAAGCTTGAAATAGCGCGCCGGGCCATTGCCAGGCATAGAGCCCACCGCCGTAAGCGGACCCAGGACAGCCTCGATCTGCCGACGAACCTCCGCCGCCGTCACTACTCCCTGGCCCCAATCCATGGAGCGCTCACCGTCTTCTCCAACGGGCATCCACTCGATGAAACGTACGTGCCAGGGTTCGTGCAGGGTGCGGCGAGCAAAGTCGACGACCTCATCGTCGTTGATGCCACGCATCACCACCACGTTGATCTTGACAGGCTCCAGCCCGGCCGCATGTGCCGCGGCGATGCCAGCCAGGGCATCGCCGATGTTGCCGCATCGTGTGATGGCCCGGAAGCGCTCGGGGCGCAGCGTATCCAGGCTCACGTTGACGCGCCTTAGGCCTGCCGCCGCCAATTCACCGGCGAGGGAAGACAGGAGAATCCCGTTAGTGGTCATGGTCACCTCATCGATGCCGGGCACCACGGCCAAGGTGCGGATCAGGTCCGCGATGCCCAGACGCACCAGGGGCTCTCCGCCTGTCAGGCGCACTTTCTGAACGCCAAGCTCTGCGGCAGCCCGCACCACCGTGTGAATCTCCTCGTAGCGCAGGATTTGCTCGTGGGGGCGCCAGGGCACTCCCTGTTCAGGCATGCAATAGATGCAGCGCAGGTTGCAGCGGTCGGTGACCGAGATACGCAGGTAGTTGATGGGGCGACCATGCAGGTCAATATGGCTCAACGGGGTCCCCCTCTCGCCGGCGCCGACCGGAGATAAACAAAAAGAGCAGGAACCCGTGCAGGAAAGATAGGCTCCAACTCCATATGAACCACATTCTCCTTTCCAAATACGGGAGGTACCGCCGTTTCCAGCGATGCCCTATCGCTTGACGACCATAGCCTTTCACTGGCAGTAGGTGGGTCAAGTCGGAGAATCGACGTATGCAATTATACAGGTTTTGCACGCCGGACACAATTGCGGTGCAGGGTAACAGTGCCGCGGCGCATCATCCGCAGCGGCACGCCGGCAGGCTCACTCGTCCAGGTCTAAATCGTCCTCCCCTGCCTCATCGTCACAACTGGGATCGTAGGCCAATAGGTCTAGAGGCTGACGACCCAGCTGCAGCTCAGCGAGGGCATCCTCAGCCGCGAGCTGCAAGACCTCATCACCCTCGGAAACGCAGCGCTCCAGGGCCTCGCGGGCACGCTTGCCTCCAATCTGCCCTAGAGAGGCTACAGCGGCCGACTGAACTTCGCGATCGCTGTCAGCAATCAGGCGGATCAGCGCGGGCACCGCTTCGTCCAGCTCCAACTCGCCACAGGCGCGCGCGGCCTCATAGCGCATCGCAGGGTTGCTGCTACCGAGCTCAAATTGGATGGGCTCCGCGAACTCGGGGTCCGCACTACGGCCCATGGCAAAGACCGCGCTGATGCGCATTTCCTCATCCGCATCCTCATACGCAGCCGTGAGCAGATCGTGCACGCCCTCCTCAGTGGAATAGGCGATGGCCTCGATCGCGCGCCGGCGTACCTCAACCGGTTCATCCTGGGTGTTGATGACTTCATAGAGCGCTTCCTGAATCGCAGAGAGATGGCTTTGATCGAGCTCCTCGAGCTCACCCAGGAGCACAAAGCGCCCCAGAGAGCTGGCCGCCACAGCGCGGACGTCTGCCGCAGCGTCCTGCTGGAGCATCCTGAGCAAGGGCGCGATCAGCCAAAGCTCTTCGTTTTCCCACAGTCCCTCGATCGATGCGGCGCGAACCTGAGCATCCTCATCCTCGACGGTGATGCGGAACAGCGCGTCAAAATCGAGCTCGAAGTTGGCCTCGGCGTTTTCCACGAGAGCAGCAATCACTTCATGACGCCTGGTAACAGGAAGGGCAGGCCAAATCTGCTGAAACCTTGCCGCCTCGGCTCTGGTCGGCGCCGACAACGCATACAACATCGGGTTTGAGATAGAACATGGCAGATCGGCCAACTGTCTGAGAGCCTCGTCAAAGGCCATTACTTCACTTGTAGACATAGAACCTCACCGTCCCCTTCCCCACTGGACGCTAATACCATCTAAAGGTGCGCACTTCCCTTGTCGCGCTGACAGGGCGACCGTCACGTCCACCATCTGGCCTGGTACCCGTCTGCTGGTAGATCGTCACATCCCACGAGAACGTGCGCTCGTTCTGCCCCGCCATCATATACAAATCGGGGGGCACTGTCCAGCGGCTATCCTTGGTCCACGTGCCACTGAAGCGCACCACGCCGTCGGCTGTACAACGCAGGCTCAAGGCGTACCATTCGTCGTCGGCGAGGGCGCCCGCCAACTCCCAGCTCAAAACGATCGTGGAACCGGACCCTCTGAACTCCGCGCCGTTGTCCGGCGAGGTCAGCCCGGGTGTGGCAAAGCGCGGTGTGGGGGTTCCAGTAGGCGCCGGGGGCTTGGTAGCGGTGGGCTGCGTTGTGGGGCTGGGTACCGCAGTTGGCTCCATCGGTATCGCCGTGGCGCTGGGCTGTGGGGTAGCCGTGCGCGTTGGAGCAGGCGTCGCGGTGCGGCTGGCGGTGGGCCGGGGGGTAAAAGTGGCAGTCGCGAGAAAGGAGATCTCTGGGATTTGCACACGACCAGTGATCTGCTGGCTGAGCTCCAGCCACGGAACCGCATAGACAAGCAGGTAGATGGCAGCTACGGCCAGCGACAACTTTAGCAGAAAAGAGGCTAGTGGGAGCCAAGTCGGCCTCAGTGGGGCGCCGCAGTACGGACAGACGCGCAGCCCCGGAGACACGCGCTTCTGGCACGACCTACAGTAACCTGCTCCCAAGAGTGAGCGAGGCTGTCGCAAAGTATGACCACAGCTTGGGCAGACTCGCAGCCCGCGTTGAATCGGCGCCCCGCAACGGTCACAGTGGCCCATAGGTCCCTACGGCAGAAGCCGGCCTCCACCCAAGATGCGGGCGATGTCAAAGTAGGAGACGATCGCAACCAGACCAAGGAGCAGCAGGAGGCCCAACAAATGCACCAGTCCCTCGCGCTCTGGAGCCAGGCGCCTGCCACCACGGAACTTTTCAAGAAGTATGAAGGCGATCCTGCCGCCGTCGAGAGCGGGTAGCGGCAGAAGGTTCACTACAAAGAGATTGATGCTGAGAAAGGCCACAAAGCGCATCAGATTCGAGAGTCCCGTCTGCACGACGGCTGCACCCAACTGCACGATGCCCACTGGCCCGGCGATGGCCCCAGAGGATACGCCGCCGCGTATCATTTGCGCAAAGCCG
>DIVN01000091.1 GCA_002435875.1 Anaerolineales bacterium UBA6131 | reverse complement strand
CATTCTCTACTACCAGCGCGCCACGGGAGACTGGGGAAGCTGGTCGTTTGTCTGGACGCTTATCCCTGGCTTTATCGGTGTGGGGCTCTTCCTCCTGGGCCTTACTTCCTCCAAGGAGCGTCACAACCTCGAGGCCGGCAGTTGGATGATCCTTATCAGTGCGATCATGTTTTTGGTCTTTGGCTCTCTCGTCGGCGCCTTCGCGGGCGGCTGGGCCATTCTCTTGACCTACTGGCCGATTGCACTGATTCTTGTGGGCGTGCTGACCTTATTCGAGGCCGTGCTACGTTTGCGCCGCTGACGGCCCGCCAGCTCTCCACAACAGAATGAGCGATATCGCTGCTTCAACACAGTGCCCGTTGCGGTGAACCGCAACGGGCACTCCTTGTGATCTCTCGCGTGGCAGCAAGCCTTTAGCTAAGCTGTGTCCCATTCAGTGTCATGTTCGTGCACGGTCGCCGTCGCGTCGAGGCCGATGGCCGTTGCTGTTGGCTCAGGCGTGGGCGAAGGAAGCGCGGTCTCGGTCGGCGGTACTGCAGTCGGCGGCACGTCGGTGGCTGCAGGCTCAGGCGTGAACGTAGGCTCAATTGTGGCCGTCGGTTGGGGCAGCTCTGTGAACGTAGGCGCTGGACTCGATGTGCTTGTGGGTGCGGGCCAGGTTGGCGTGGCCGTAGGTGACACGGTCGGTAGCTTGGTCTCCGTCGTCTCTGGCCTGCGCGTCCTGGTAGATGTGGCAGTCGCTGTCGGAGTGGGCGTTGCCGTGGGCGTCGGTGTAGTCGTTGGCGTGACCGTGGGTGTCGGATTGGCGATGCGCACGCGGATCGCCGGAGACTGTGCCGCATTGCCTCGCCGGTCAAAGACGACCACGCGCAGTGAATAGTTGCCGTTGGGCAGCAGACGGCAATCCAGCGAAGCCAGGATACTGTCTTCCATTGGCTGCGAGATCGTGGCCAGCGTGCCCCAACCGATGGGGCTATCGCCGATGCCGTACTGCAGCTCGGCATAGGCAAAATCGGCGATCGTCGCGCTGCCGTAGACGGGCACAATGCCTTCCAGCGTTTCCTGGTTGCGCGGTTGGGAGATTTCCACACGTGGCGCCCGGTTGTGTACGTTGCAGGTCTCCACTGGCGGCTGAACCTTGCCGTGCGCCTCCGCCCAGCTGCGGTATTCGCTGGGGTAAACCTCAAAGTACTGCAGATTGATGGCATTTGTGGGGCAGAACTCGCCGGCGCGCAGCCCGCTGACCGCGCAGAGGGGCACGTCCACATGCATCGTGCAGCTCTCCTTGGGTGCCGTGCCGGTCAGGAAGACCTCTTGGCGTCCCGGGGGACACTTGGCCGAGCGCAGCTGGCCTGAGAGCGGGCAGACCTCGACTGTCTCTAGCCCTGAGGGCTGTGAAAACGCTTGAGACGGGGAACTGGCTAGCGCCTGCTCCATGAAATCGTGCCAGATTGGCGCAGCCCCGCGCGAACCGTAGATGCGCTTCATCTCGGTGTTGTTGGCATTGCCCACCCACACGCCGGCCACCAGATCGGGCGTATAGCCGATCGTCCACGCATCGTGGTAGTCATCGGTGGTTCCCGTCTTGACCGCTGCAGGTCGCGATAGCTCGAGCACATTGTTCGCGCCAAAGGTGGGCAATCGTGCCTGCGCGTCCGAGAGAATGCTTGTGATCAGGTAAGCCCGCCGTGCATCCACGACCTGTGCCCCCAGGCCGTTGTCGTCCTGCTGCAGCACGCGGCCCGAGGAGTCTTCCACCCGCCAGATCGTGATGGGGCGCACCTGCCGCCCGCCGTTGGCAAAGGCGCCGTACGCGGCGCACATCTGCAGCAGAGGCACCTCGCCGCCGCCCAAGGTCAGAGCCAGGCCATAGTCCGGCCGGGTGAGTGACGTGATGCCCAAGCGTTGGGCCATCTCCAACATGCCAGGCAAAGTCACGAATTGCAGGGCTTTGACCGCTGGGATGTTCAGTGAGCGCGCCAGCGCATCGCGGACAGTGACGGCGCCGTGCTCCTGATTGTCATGGTTGTGAGGCACGTAGGGTGGATTGGCTCCGTCGGGGAACTCGGTCTTGACGTCCATAATCATCGTGGAGGCTGTCCATCCGCGCTCAAAGGCCGCCAGGTAGGTGATAGGCTTGATCGACGAACCGGGCTGCCGAGGGCGGACGGCCATGTTCACCTGCCCGTCGATGTCAGCATCGAAAAAGTCGGCGCTGCCCAGCATGGCCAGCACGTGCCCGCTCAGTGGATCCAAGGCCACGACAGCAGCGCTGCTGGCATCGAACTCCTTCAGCTCGCTCACCCGCTCCTCAACCACCTCTTCAGCCAGTTGCTGCAGTGACAGGTCTAGCGTGGTGTACACGCGCAGCCCGCCGCGATACGTCAGCTCACGGCCATACTTGGCCTCGAGCTGTTCCCGCACGAACATGACAAAATGCGGAGCCTCGATCTCGATGCGCTGCGGGGCGAACTGCAGCTCTTCGGTTTGCGCGGCACGCGCCTCGTCAGCGGTGATATAGCCCCGCTTGACCATCAGGTTGAGCACGATGCCTTGCCTGATCTTGGCCGCGGCCAGGTTGGTATACGGATCGTAGATGGCCGGGCCCTGCGGAATGCCCGCCAACATCGCTGATTCGGCCAGGGTCAACTGTTCCACGGGCTTGTCAAAGTACGCTTCCGCCGCGGCGCCGATGCCATAGGCCAGATTGCCGTATTGAGTCTGGTTGAGGTAGATCTCCAAGATCTCATCCTTCGCAAATCGGCGGGTGATTTCCGTAGCCAGTACCGCTTCGTTGATCTTGCGCGACCAGGAGACCACCGGTGAGAGGTACGCGTTTTTGACCACCTGCTGGGTGATCGTGCTCGCCCCGGACACGATCTGGCCGGCGCGAAAGTTCTGCCAGAACGCGCGCAGGATGCTCAACGGGTTCACCCCTGGGTTGTCGTAAAAGGTCGGGTCCTCGGTGGCAATGGTGGCCTGCTGCAGATGCAAGGGCACTTTGGCCAGGGAGACCACCGTACGCCGCCCGCCGCTGGGGTCAAAGACTTCGTAAAGAAGGCCGCCGTTGCGGTCCAGGATGCGTGTGCTCTCGAATGTGTTGGCGCGCATGGTCAGCTCCTCGGCTGACGGCAGTCTGCTTGCCAGATAGGCATACGCGCCCACGCCCACTAGCGAGACCAGGCAGCTCAGGCACAACGCGCCGACGAAGGCGATCACCATTCCACGCACAAAAAGAGGGCGCCAGTCTGCGCCGGGGCTCACTTCACTCATAGGTTCGCATTCCTTGATGATAGACCGAGATGATGGCACTGTGGCATGTGTTCCGCGATTGTCTACAAGACGTCCTGGGGTGTGTTGGTGTTCCGCTGGTGGGTGGCTCACAGTTGGCCGTAGCTCTTGGCCTGGGTGCGGAAGAGGTGGGCATACGTTCCATCCAGGGACATCAGCTCCTCGTGTGCTCCGCACTCGGTGATGCGCCCACCATCGAGCACGTAGATCCTGTCGGCCATCCTGACGGTGGAGAACCGGTGGCTGATCAAGATGCCGCTGCGGCCGTGGATGAGCTCGCGGAACTGGGTGAAGAGGTCGGCTTCGGCCAGAGGATCGAGAAAGCTGGTAGGCTCGTCGAGCACGACCACGCGCGCGTCGCGCAGGAAGGCCCGCGCCAGCGCCAGTTTCTGCCACTCGCCGATGCTGATTTGCTGTCCTTTCTGGAACTGGTGGCCGAGCATGGTATCGTAACCTTGCGGGAGTCGCTGGATGACCGCATCTGCACCCGATCGGCGTGCTGCAGCCTCAATCTGCTCACTGTGCACGTCTAGCTCGGCGTTGCCCAGCCAGATGTTCTCCCGCGCCGTCATGTAGTACTCTACATAGTCTTGAAACACCACGCTGATCTCTCGCCGCCAGGCGCCTGGATCTAGCTCGCGCAGGTCGATGCCATCCGCGCAGATGGAACCGTCCGTGGGATCGTAGAGCCGACAGATCAGCTTGATTAGCGTGGTCTTGCCCGAGCCGTTCGCTCCCACGAGTGCCACGACCTCGTCAGGGCCAACATTCAGGTGAATGTCCGTGAGTATCTCGCGCGAAGTGTTGGGATAGGTAAAGTGCAGACCCCGCACGCTGATGCCCTGTTGCATGGGATGGGGCACCGGTTGCGCATGGGCTGGCAGCGAAATCTGTGGCTTTAACGCCAGAAACTGGTAAAAGTTGGTCAAGAAGAGATTGTCCTCGTACAGTGAGGCAAGGCCCTGCAGGATGGCCCTCAAGT
>DIVN01000175.1 GCA_002435875.1 Anaerolineales bacterium UBA6131 | reverse complement strand
TGACGCCTTCTTCATGAATGGCTTGCCGGGAGGCACCGACTTTCGGATCGACTGCAACAACGATGGCGATGAGATCATTCATCGGCTGATTGTGCGTGCTGATGGGCCACCTCCGCCTACACCCACGCCGACGCTGACTCGCCCGCCGACCAGTACGCCAACCAAGACTACTACGCCACATACTCCAACGCCAACGGCTACCCGCACGACGACCTCGGCGCCCAGCGCTACCAGAACCAATACGCGCCTGCCCACGGCGACGCCTACCTCGGGCCCCAGCGCCACGCCAACGGCAACTCCGTCGCCATTCCCGGGTGGGCAGAACGTGGTGACCCTGCAACAGGGCACCAATGGCTATCAGGGAGCGCGGGATACTTACATGGTCACCTGGAACGAATCGACGAACTATGGAAACCAGATGAACCTGGCGCTCAAGAATGACAATGTCTATAGCACACTCCTGCGCTTTGATCTGGGCAGCATTCCCGCTGGCGCAGTGATTAATCGTGCCACGCTGGGCGTGTACGCTTATTACCGCAACGCCGATCAGACGATGATTATGCAGGCCTATCGCATGCTGCGGCCCTGGACCGAGCTGGAGGCGACGTGGCAACGGGCGGCGGTTGATGATCCATGGGGTCTGCCTGGGGCGAATGACACGGTGATCGATCGTGGTGCCAGTTTCTGGGCGGCAACGAACGTGCCGCTGGTGAACTCCTGGTACGAGCTGGACCTGACCGCACTGGTGCGGGCCTGGCTGAATGATCCACAAAGCAACTACGGCCTCGCGCTGCGTGCCCAGGGGAGCATCTCGGTCATCTACTATTTCGCCAGTGCCCAACATACCACCCAGGCGCTGCGGCCTGTGCTGGTTATCGACTACACGGCGCCGCTTGTCCCGCTCACACCGACCGCCACGCCTCTGGCAACGTTGAGCCCTACGCCTTCGGGCACGCAATTGCCCACCTACACGCCAACCAACGCGCCTAGCCCCACGCGCACCTTGACTCCGCTGCCGTCGTTCACGCCCACCATAACGCTGACTCCTACGCAGACGCCGACGCCATTCCCCAGCGGGCATCGCAGCATCGTCATACAACACGGGGTATCGGGCTATCTCGGTACCAGCGATACCTACATGAGCATCTGGAAGCCGGCAGGCAACTTTGTGAACCAGGCCAACCTGGTGGTCAAGAACGACAGCGTCTACAGTGGGCTGCTGCGCTTTGATCTGGGGAGCATGCCGTCTGGAGCGGTGGTGGAGCAGTCTATCCTGCGGCTGTATCCGTACTACCGCGACAAGGCTGCAACGATGAATCTCGAAGCGTACAGGGTTGTTCGCCCATGGCTCGACTCGCAGGCGACCTGGAATGAGGCCAGCGTAGGCCATGGCTGGGCTGCCGCGGGCGCGAACGATACGCTGCTCGACCGTGATGGACAGCCCGCCGCTACGACAGGTGTCTCGGCACTGTCCGCCTGGTATCAGCTTGATATCACTTCTCTGGTTCAGCAATGGGTGAGCAATCCACGCCTGAACTATGGTGTGGCCCTGCGCGGTGCTGGAGACCAGTCGGTGTCCTATCACTTTGCCAGTGCCAACCACACCACCCTCTCGCTGCGGCCTCAGTTGTGGATTCTCTACAATGCTCCGGAGCCGACGATCTCACCGACCGCGGCGCCAGCGACCATGACCCCCACAAGAACACTGACGCCGCCGGCGACGCCGACCTCAACGGCCGTAAGCTCACCAACGCCCACGCGCACCAACAGCCCAACCCTGCCGCCAACGGCAACCTCGCTGCCTTCAGCGACGCCGTTGCCAACCGTCACGAGCAGCCCAACCCCGCTACCCACGCCGAGTGTCCTGCCCGGGCTTGAGGGACGGGTGGCTGAGATCGAGAGCCGCACACGCAGCCTGGAAGAGCTGTTCTGGCGGATTGTTGAGATCCTGCGGCGTGCCGGACGGCTAGGAGGGACCTAGATGAAGACAGTCCCTTCTTCCAGAAGGAACCAAGGAGGACTTGTGAAAAGGGGAACTGCAATCCTGATCGTGGTGCTGTGCACCGTTGCCCTGGCGGCTCGAGCGCTCGGCGCGGGCGTGAGGCCCGCCGGTCTTGCGGGTGCAACTGCTCCGAACGAGCCCTCGACAAGCGTGAGCGCGCAGGTCGAAAGGGCCTTTACTGTTTCAGAGTACCAGACCATGTCGACGCGAAGCCTGCGCAGCGCTCGGCTGGTCACGCCGCCGACCATCGATGGCAACTTGTACGATTGGCCCCTGTCCGAGTTCATCGGGGTGGACCGAAACACTGCCTTCTCGTTCTTTGGAGGCATCTCGGACATCAACGATCTTAGCGCCGAGATTCGCAGTGGCTGGGACGAGCAGACACTTTACTTCGCCGTGGAAGTGCGCGATGACGTGCTGGTGGCCGACAGCGAGGACATCTGGCGGGATGACGGAGTTGAGATCGGTATCGATGGGCTGTACGACAAGTATTCGTGGGGTAGCGATGACCATCAGTACACTGTAGCGGTGGACGGGCGGACGGCTGATCGAACTACGCCCACGACGGATGTCACCGCGGCCATTTCGGTCACGGCCCGTGGCTATGTCGTCGAGATGGCCGTGCCGATGACCAAGCTCCTGCCCGGCATCCCCATCTCAGGCACGGTGATGGGCTTTACTGTGGGGCTGCACGACGACGACGATGGAGGCTCCTGGGATGCTTACCTGATCTGGGAGGGCACCAACACAGGGACCAAGGCAGAGCTGTTTGGCAGCCTAATCTTCACCGAGCGCCTTGAGGATCGCATTGCTTCGCTCGAGGCCAAGATCGCACAGTTGGAGCGGCGCACTCGCGAGCTGCTGCAGATTCTAGCCGAGTTCGAACAGGTCACGCCACCGTAATGTGAGGCTATACGTGCGGGGGAGGGCAACCACGAGTTGCCCTCCCCTTTTTTGTTGCTGAGAGTGAGGGTGCAAACCTACTGTGCGGGGACGAAACCGAGCCGACGGCGGTATCCAGTATCAGACCAGGTTGGCAAGAGTGCTTGGCCAGCGGTCAACGCAGTCGCCAACGAGCGTAGGCGTAAACGACGCCACTGTCCGCGTGGCCCGTGGACCCGCCTAGTTCAGGTCGAGTGGCCAGTGGAAGGGTCGAGACCACAAACCCACGCTGCACCAGCGGCAAGAACAGATCACGGCGCGAAGGTGTTGTGGTCTGCGTAGCGGTCTTGCTGGCCACGCTGGTAGCGGTCACCGTTGGTGTCGGCGAGGCAGTGGGCGTCCACGTCGCCAGAGGTGTGACGGTCGGCGTTGCCGTCCAGGTTGGTGAGGGCGTTGGCGTTGGCGGTGGCACATAGAAGGTGAGGGCCAACCGTGGCCGGAACGTGCGCTCCGTAGGATTTTGCGAGGAGTACAAGGTCCACTCCTGTCTGGCAGTGCCTGGTAGAGCCACCAGCGCCAGACCATGGTTCACAGCAGGGTTCGCTACCCAGCGCTGCACCAGAGCGAGCAACCGCTCGTCCTGCCAGCCGTACCATTGGCGCGTGTAGGCCACCGTGGTTGTCGCCACGGCTTCCTCGCTGCGATCCTGAGCACCTGCGCAGCCGGGTGCTTGCCAGGGATCCTGCAAGGCAGCCACGTTCCAGTTGCTCTCCAACTCATTCCAGGGCCGCAGTATCTCGAAGGCACCGACCGCCGTAGTCACACTCGGCCAGACCCGGTTGTAGGGATACAGCTCGAGCCGCGCCTGGGTGACGATCGCCAAAGGTGGCACGTGGTATGACAGGTCGAAGCGCAGCAGCATGTTTTTCATGCCCGCGTTGCGCAGTCGCATCTCCCACCCCAGTCCATACTCCTCTTCCAACCCATCCAGCCCGTTGAGGAAGGTGTCCGCTACGCCCGCATACGAAGAGTCGGGCGCGATGCCCTGCTGGAAAGTCAGGCTGAAAGGTGTGTTGTACGGCAGAGGCGTGACTGTGTTGGTCGGCGTGGGCGTCGCGGTGCTCGTCGGTGTAGGCACCACAGTCCGCGTGCTGGTTGCGGTCGGGGTATAGGTCTGAGTCGGCAGCGGCGACGTGACGGTCGGCGTGGCACTCGGTGTCCGCGTGGGTGAGATAGTAGGCGTCAGGGTGATGGTCGGGCTCAGGGTGCGCGTCGGCGTGGGCGTGATGGTGGGAGATTGAGTCGCCGTCGGCGTCCAGGTGGGCGTCGCGGAGATGGTCGGCGTTCGGGAGACTGTCGGCGTCAGGGTGATCGTCGGCGTAAATTGGCTGGTTGGCGTGCGGGTGACAGTGGGGCTATGCGTCGCCGTAGGGCTGACCGTGGGCGTTGCTGTAAGCGTCGCCGTGGGTGTCGCGATGCCGGTGGCTGTGCGCGTAGGTGTACTCGAAGGCGTTGGCATCATGGTCCATGTAGCCTGATTGGTGGCGGTAGCCGTCGGGGTTGCTTCTGGCGACCCGGATTCGTACACAATCAGGAGCTCAGGCCGCTTGGTCAGATCATCGAACTCGGCTGACGCCAGCTCGTAGTATCCGGTACCGAAATAATTGTCCGTCTTGAGGAGCACACCCTGGTTGCTTGACGGTGTGGACAGCCACGCCCGCACGGCCTCCGTCACGTCAAAACTGCACCAGGTGCCAGATCCGGTGATGGGAAAGGTGCCGAGCGGTGTAGCCTCGCGGTCCGAAGGCGCAGCGTTGCAGCCGGCTGCCCCCCAAGGGACACCGGCTCTGGCGTCGGTGTAATTCGCTTCGCTGGCTTGCCATGGCCGATTCACCCGGTATGCGTAGACTCTCAGGTCCGCGGGCGGCTCGTTGCGTGCGGCACCCACATAGAAGCGAATCGCTGCCGAGACGAGGGTGCCGTCGCCTGGGACCGTTCCGAGATTGAACTTGGCTAATGCGGAGTACACATCGCCTTTGCCCAGCCGTAGCACTTTGGACGCGAAATACCTGGCTCCCGGTATCCACTGGTCAAGATAGGTATCCTGGGAATCGCCAAGCACCAGCACGCGCCTGGGGCCGGACTCGGGATAGATGTACAGGCGATGCTGGCCCCCATTGGACGTCACGACAGTGAGTATGCCGTTCACTGGTTGCGTATGGGTGAGGGCAAAAGAGCCTGTGACCAATTCGGTGTCCTCAACCACGTAAGTTAGGGACGCATCGAGTCCCATCTTGCCCAGGTCAAAGCCGACCGTGGCGCGGAACTTGTCCACCACCGTGGCGCTGATGACGCCGGTGGCCGGATCGAAAGACACCTCGGCCGCCGTCCAGGGATCGCTGGTTCGGATGTCCGGACGACGCACTTGCTCGATCCTGAGCCAGTAGTACGACTTGGACTCGTCCGACTTGATGGCAATGTGTTGATGGACGGCGTCTAGCTGCAGTTGCTGTGCCGCGAGCCAAGCCATCAGATCGGCCTGCATCTCCGCGGGCGGGTCCGTGCCGTGATTGCCATCGTACTCGCGATAGAATGGGTCCGTGTCCGGGTTCCAGCTGACGATGCCGGCACGCAGGTCGCGCGCGTGGTGCACGTAAACAATGGAATAGGGGTCATCGTTCTCATAGCTGTCGTAGCCAGTGTTGTGCAAGATGGCTACCGGCACGTGGATCAGGTTGCGCACCAGGCCGTCACTGCCGCTGAACAGGCAACTGTAGCGTTCGTACTGAGGCCCT
>DIVN01000176.1 GCA_002435875.1 Anaerolineales bacterium UBA6131 | reverse complement strand
CAAGCCATTCATGAAGAAGGCGTCATCAACCCGCCAGGTGTAGTCAACCCACGCGCCCGGCGTGCCGAGAGCCGCACCCTTGGACACCCTGCGCTCCACAATGTTCCCAGTAAAGTCCTTGTACTCCAGCGAAAAGCTGTCCGTACCTTTGTTGGCGATGGTCATGGTAATTTGCCACGATACCTCCCCACCCGCCGCTCTGGGCACCTGACCGGCATAGGGGTAACGATCGTCCACATTGAACGACATGTAGGGGTTAGCCGTGGCCTGGTCGGTACGGCGCGAGCTATGCCAGCCATAGATGTGGCTGCGAGCCAACGCGGGCAGCTCGCGGTCGAGTGCTTCGGCGCGCAACGCCACAGTGCGGCTGCCCGAGGCACCGTCATTCCTGTACAGGTAGTACTCAAAGTCTCCGAAATGCGGCCCGTAGGTACGTAGGACCCCATCGCTGCCCGTCCACGATGTATTCTTGAAATAGGTATCGCGCAGCACGATCCACACATCCGGCGCCGACTGGGCGGTCTTGCCCAGGTGGGTGCGCACAAAGTCTTGAATCGGGAAACCGCTGGCCAGCTCAGACTGGTAGCCATCGGCCAAGTTCGGCAGCTGAATGTCGAACATGTAAGGATAGGTGGACAGCCCCTGCATGTAGAACCAGTAGGAGCCCTCGATGCCGTTGCCATGCTTCGGCTCATAGCCGGTGGGGATCAGTTCGTGCCAGACTTCGGAAAATCCGGTAACCCCACCAACCAGCACTCCGTTCAGACGCACCTCGGCGCTGGGGACGTCGACTTCCAGGCCATTCACCTTGACGCCAGTCATCCCATTGGGCATGTTCGCGGCATGCTGTGCATGCACATGGATGCCGTGTAACGTCGACTGGACAAAGTTCGGCGTCGTTGGAAAGGCCAAGTTGTAGGTGGTCATCACGTGCAGCACCCAGTCGTCAAAGGCGCGCGTATTGCCTCCGGGGTCATATGCGCAGTCTCCCAGGCTCTTGCGCTCGCTCGTCTCGTCATCAGCCCCGGTGGCGATAGCGATGAAGGAGAGGTTGTAGAATTCGGGATTGTTGTCATAGTGCTGGCCAAAAGCCAGGATAAACTGATCGAACCAGTACTGCCACCCCTCGTGTGACCAGCGTGGCGTGCAGAAAGGCTTACACGGACCTCCCCCATCGGGGTCATAGCATGAGGACACGTTGGTGCCGATCGCGGTCGCAACCCAGGGCGGAGTGAAATTCACCCCGATCGTAGTGTCCGTCTCTTCCATGGCCCATGTCTGCACGGATAGGCCCACCGGCTTGGCGATCACACTGCCATCCGGGAGGGTGACCTGCATCCCCTGTGCATCCTTGATGTACTTGTCTGTCAAAGTCCAATTATAGACGCCCTGCGATGGGTTGAGATCACGCCACTCGAAGGCCGACCAGCCACCCAGCGCGCCGTACTCGGGATGTCCGCGGTATTCCTGCCGATAACCGTATTGATCTACATAGGAGAAGCGATAGTCCGGGTTGCCCCAATCGCCGTTCATCCAGTCGAGCATCACAAAGATGACTGGCGGCAGCTTGGCAGCCGCAGAGACATGCGGCGGCGCCGCTGTCGGCGTTGGCACCTCGGGCGACGACGAGACGACGGTAACCTGGCCAGCGCTATAACGGCCCTGCCCGTCGAACAGGTCGGTGTTGATCAGGCGGAAGTAGCGTTCGCTGTCGGTTGCCGGCAGGTCGGGGTTGATCAGCCCCACCCTGAGCTCATAGACACCTGGCGTCAGCCCCACGGGCAGGCGCAGGGCCCCATTGGCGGTGATCTGTTGGGCGCTGTACCAGGCAGTCGTCGGCACGGCGGGCGTAAACGTCGAAGCAGCCACGGTGGCGCCAGTCATTGGATTCACCAGCGAAAGCAGCACGTCGTAGGAAGCGGGGACATCCTTGATGCCCTCGCGCCTGGAGCGCATCAAGGGCACCGTGCCCCGGTTGACCCATCGTGAGGCGATTGAGACTTCCTGACCCGCCGCGAGCTGATCTGGCAGGTCCGCGCCCTGGAAGATGATCTGTGTCCCCAGATAGCGCGCAGCCATTTCGCGGGCTAACTGCCACTTGGTATCTGTTACGTCAAAGTACGGACCTTGCAGGCAAATGTAGCTGCAATGCTGATCGATGGCCAGACGCACGTACTCCTGCGGTCGATCAAGAAAGTCCAGGCTGTTGCCCATCGGCTCATAGCCAACCCGGGTGATGGTGTCGTGATCCTGGTACAGCCAACCCATGTCAAAGCCGCCGCCCCAGCCGTTGTACTTGAGCCAGATGCGCATGCCATACTTGGGCATGGCGTAGGCGATCACCGGATCGATGACGACACGGGTATGCGAGTACAGCCCCGCCCCCACCTGCAAGACAACGGGGGTGTTTACAAAGCCATGGCTCGTGCTGCCATCGTCCCAGGTGTGCTGATCCTCGAGGTAGATGTCGATAATCTGCTTGACCGACTCGGCGAATAGCTCATCGGTATAGCCCGCAGCTTCCCATACAGCCCGGTCAAAGTCAGGCGCGCAGATGACCATCTCGCCGTAACAACCGCCAGCCATGATGTTGATGGCATCGACGGTCGGATCATTGTCATATCGTTCGGCCATGGCGTGGATCGCCCGGCGCAAGAGCCGCTGATACGTGGTGTTCCACGGCACCGGCGTGCCCCCACGTGAGCCGACAAGCTGTACTCCGGCATTGAGAGCCCATTGTGGTACGTGTCCCTCGGTGGTGTGCAGCTCGATCCAGATGCGCTTGCCAAGGTCGCGCGCCTTGGCAATCTCCGCATCCAACGCGCTCCAGTTGTACACCCCAGGCTCAGGCTCTACCTCATCCCAGCCACTGCTGGCCCCGCTTGACTCGTAACCCCAGCTCACTTCGTTCCGCGAGATCACCCCTGCATCTAGCCAATGGCATTGACCGAGCCCCTGGTCGGGATTGACCACCAGTTCAGACGCAAGCGTCGAATCCAGCACAAAGGGGGGCAATTCGCTGACGACCACTCCACCCCCTGGCTGCTCTCCGATCGGGGTGAGCGTTGGGGCGGGAGCCGGGGTTGGCGCGGTACGCGTGCACGACAGAAGGCTCATCAATAGGAGCCCTGCTGAGGCAACCAGGAGCAACTGCCGCGATGGCGACTTGGACTCCTGGTGACCGGGGGACATGGGTTGGTTGTCTACTGTCACAGAGCGGCTCCTAAGCGTTGAGCAAAGGGCGACTTATAATCACTGACGCACGATCGCACCACGCCATGCGCATGATATCACTTTTTCACTATACACTCTGGGCATAACGCTGTCAAACGACCGGCAGCGCTTAGTCGACGTGCACGCCTGCGCCTGGCCAGACCTCGCCTACATGCCAATGGCTCTGCCCAACGGAATTCAGATAGTCCTGAACCGCCGCCAACTGTCCCTCTGGCACGCAGAGCAACAGCCCTCCAGACGTCTCGGGAGTGTACAACAGCATCAGCAGCTCCTCCGGCACACTCGCGGAGCCGACAACCCACTGTGAGAAATAGTCCTGGTTGCGATTGGCGCCTCCTGGGAAGAGCCATTGATCTGCGTACTCTTGAGCCCCCGGCAAGAGCGGAATCTGGTCAACATGCAGATGGAAGGCAACTCCGCTGCTCTGTGCCATCTCGCAGGCATGGCCCAGCAGAGCAAAGCCCGTGATATCGGTGGCCGCCTTCAGCCCAAAGCGCGGCACAACCTCGGCAC
>DIVN01000218.1 GCA_002435875.1 Anaerolineales bacterium UBA6131 | reverse complement strand
CAACTCTGGTGGGGGCACCGCATTCCCGTGTGGTACTGCGACGACTGCGGCGAGATGACCGTGTCCGCCGAGGAGACGATCGCCGCCTGCAGCAAGTGCGGAAGCCCCAACCTAGACCAGGATCCTGATGTCCTGGACACCTGGTTTTCTTCGGGACTATGGCCATTCTCAACCCTGGGTTGGCCTTCCGATACACAAGACCTGGCGTATTTTTACCCCACTGATGTGATGGAGACTGCCTACGACATCCTCTTCTTTTGGGTAGCCCGCATGATCATGATGGGTCTGAAGATGACCGGACAGGCCCCATTTCACACAGTCTACCTCCACGGCCTCATTCGTGATGAGCACGGCCAAAAGATGAGCAAGACTAAGGGCAATGTGGTGGACCCGTTGGAGGTCATCGAGAAGTACGGTGCCGATGCGTTGCGTTTTGCCCTTTTGACCGGCAGCACACCGGGCAACGACACCAAATTATCTCTGCAAAAGGTAGAGGCGAGCCGCAACTTTGCCAACAAACTGTGGAATGCTGCCCGCTTTGTCATTGGCAATCTCGACGTTGCCCAATCCACCGAGAGCGCGCTCGACACCGCAGATCAGTGGAGAGCAGACGCAGACACGCTGAGCTTGCCGGACCGCTGGATCCTCAGTCGCCACAACGGTGTCATTGCCGAAGTAACTCGCCAGATCGATCAGTACCAGTTCGGGGAAGCAGGCAAGACCATCTACGACTTCCTATGGGGCGAGTTTTGTGACTGGTACATAGAGATCGCCAAGAGCTCACTCAATGGGCAAGACCCAGGTGCCGCCCGCCAGACTCGGCATGTGCTTGTCTATATCCTGGAGCGATCACTGCGCCTGCTGCATCCATTCATGCCATTTGTCACCGAGGAGACCTGGCAGCACCTCCCTCACCAGGGCCCTGCCCTTATTGTCGCAGCATGGCCACAACCGGATCCGATCGACCCACCGGCCGAGATCGAGATGCAGCCTATCATGGACTTGGTTCGCGCCATCCGCAACGCACGTGCGGAATATGAGGTAGAGTCCTCCAGGGCAATCGCCGCGACCGTTGTGGCCGGTCAGAACAGTGACTTGATCGCAGCCCACAGCGATATCCTGGTGCGCCTTGCTCGGATCGATGCCAGCCAGTTGCGCATTGAGAGTGTGCTCGCCGAGAAACCAACCAAGGCAGTAGCTATCGTAGTGGGCGGCTATGAAGCGTACTTGCCGCTCGCTGGTCTTGTGGATATCGATCGTGAGCGAACACGGCTGTCAAGTGAGCTCGACAAGCTGCAGCAGGAGATGGCACGCACTCAAGAGCTCTTGGCAAGAGAAGGCTTCGTGGCCAAGGCGCCAGCCGAGGTAGTGGCCAGAGAGCGCACGCGATTGGCAGACTGCCAGCAGAGGGCTGGCAAGTTACGCGAACGCCTAAATATGCTAGAATAGTCCAGCACAGCGGATTGTCGTTTGTGCCTGGCTTAGCCTTGTTTCTTTTGGGAGCCTAGATGGATATCTGGGAGTACCTCGAGGTTCTCTTCAGGTGGTGGTGGGTCATTGTGCTGGTAACCGCACTGTGCACAACTGGTGCGCTGGCTATCACACAGCTGCAGACTCCACGCTACACCTCAATGGTCGAGGTGAGCGTCATGCCCTCGCGGCTTGAGCTGGAACTGAGCCAGGAGGTCAGTAACCTTCTGCGCAACTATGTCTCAAGCATCCAGTCTGAAGGCATGGCTCGTCGAGCCCTGGAACACATGGGGCTGGACGCCAGCAATGCGGCTAACCTACAACGCACCATCAGCGCCGAGGCCAACGAGGTCGAGTTTCGAATCAAGATAGAGGCCACCGATGCGGATCCGATTCGCGCACAGCAGATAGCACAGGCGGTTGCCGAGTTGTTTGCCAAAGACGCACAGGCATTCGCCTCACGTCAGGACCCGCAAGACCGTCTTTCGGCTACCCTGCTGAACGGCGGCGCGCAAGCGGCAGGACAGAGCTGGCCTAGGAAGAAGTTGTTGCTCTTCGCCGGTGTTGCGGGGGGCGTGTTCGCAGGATTGCTCCTGGCCCTAGGCTTGGAGTGGTCCCGCCCTGAGCAGGCACGAACTCCACGACAAGTGGAGGAGTGGACTGGAATCTCCGTCTTGGCCAGCATACCGACGCCAGCTCAAGCGCGCCGGTCCAAGAGCGCACCACCGCATTGAGAGCGATATTTCTTTATCTGGCCTCTTCAGCCACTGAGGAAGCATCGGTGAGCGGGGAAGGCGCACAGAACGACAAGCGAGGGACAATCAGCAGACAGCTGCACGTGTGAGACTGAGCCCCGCACCTGAACGCCCCTGGGGTGACTCGAACACCCGACTAACTGCTTAGAAGGCAGCTGCTCTATCCGCTGAGCTACAGGGGCACGCGACCATTGTAGCAGGAATCCTTTGGAGAGAGAAACTGCGCGCCATCAAGGCGCCTCAGTTTGAGACCACTGCCGGCCTAAGTCGTGCGGAACTGTCGATCCTCTTTCAGCACGCGCTGTAATCCAGCCTCCAAATCCACTCTCGGGCGAAAGTGCAGCTTATCTCGCGCCAACGAGATATCCGCTACCAAACGCTGTACGCCGCCGCTCTCGGTCTGGTTATACAGACGATGCGCAGTGCGCAAAGTCACTCGCTCGATTGCGTCTACTAGGGTATTGATTGTGCATTCCTGACCACTGCCTATGTTCAGGATAGCGCGGTCAATCCCACTTGCTTTGGCCGCCGCCACCAGTCCATCGACCGCGTCACTGACGTATACGAAATCGCGACTCTGCTTTCCGTCACCGTAGATAACCAGAGACCCCCCGCCGAGAATCTGCTTGAGGAAGCGGGGAATGACCGGCGCGTGCGTAGGGGGGATGCTCTGTCCAGGTCCATAGACATTAAAAACCCGCAAGACCACTGTTTCAATTCCCCATAGGGCGCCCAGCGCCCGGACGTAGCCTTCAGCGGCCATCTTGCTCACCGCGTACGGGCTAGCTGGCTTCAGCCGTGCCGATTCTGGCACTGGCTGTGCCTCCTGCTCACCGTATGCTGCCCCAGAAGACGTAAACACTACGCGCTTGACACGTGCATCACGCACCGCCGTCATCAGGCTGACGGTACCGCCTACATTGACCTCGTTGTACTCCACGGGGTACAGGGCCGACTCTTGCACAGATACTCGGGCTGCAAGATGATAGACGCAATCAACGCCCTTGAGCAGGGTCCACAGCTTGGGAATATCGCGCGTATCACCGCGAGCGAAAACGACGCGCGAATCCAGACGTCCCTGGTCACCCGCACTCAAATCGTCCAGCACTCGGACGTGATGACCTTGATCCACAAGATAGTTTGCCAGGGAGGAACCTAAGAAGCCAGCTCCGCCAGTCACCAAGAACTTCATCGCTTCCCCTTCCCCGTTAGGGTTGGTTTTCCAGACAGGTGCTTGCCTGTTAGCCGGCTGCTTACTCCGCAGTAGCAGGCAGCAATCTTCATTTGTGCCATCCAGCGCTCTACTGGCATTCCCTAATGCGCAGAACAGTTCGGTACGCTATCGGTGCGACCCAGGCTACACAACAGAGGTTTGACTCTGCACGCTGCAACTCTCTGGGATTGACGTCACAGGGCAAGAAAAGCCTGGCCCTTGGCAAACACGCTTAACGAAGCTGAACCTCCGAGCAAAGTCAAACTAAGCATACCCTAGACGTCATCTCCCTTGACCACGCTAGCACTGCTAGAGTGCTTGACGCGACTCGGTTAGTAACCACACCACGGAATGGCAAACGGCATAGCCATTGCAAACAACGCGTACACGATCCGCATGGCGAGAGCCACATGCCGAGTCTTGATTGGCAGCCCAGCATCGGAGTCAGCACCTGCAAGGCGACCAGAATCCGCGCGAGTATACTCTACATTCTGACTCTCGTCAATCTTGTTCGCGTTTCCTACTGCCTGCTCAAAACTGACTTGACAAGCACTTGGCCTTATGGTATAATGACTTTAACTTGTGAATCTTTTCACATGGCATCGGTTCAGGGCGATTTGCAGTCGGTGTCTCACCCATCCGTCTAAGAGCCGACCCCCACCTGGGAGAAGAAACCGTGACTCTTGCAGAGGTACTCGCGATCATTGAGGGCAAGCTGATCTCGGCCAAGGTCGACTTGTCTGCAGAGGTCATGACGGCCTGCGGCGCCGATCTCATGAGCGATGTGTTGGCATTCACCCATGCTGGGACCCTCCTCCTCACCGGCCTCACCAATCCCCAAGTTGTCCGCACTGCGGAGATGGCCGGGATTCTTGCCATCGTCTTCGTGCGAGGGAAGCTACCTCCGGCCGAAACGATCGCCCTGGCCGAAGAGAAATCTATACCGCTCCTGGCTTCCAAGTACACCATGTATGAGACTTGCGGCCGCTTGTATTCCGCGAACCTCGCCAGTTGTGGCCTGTTCCAGGTGACAGCAGACAACTGGTGTAACCATGCCTCCCCGACTACTAACCCCGCTTCCTAACCCTCCCCCCGTTGGGAGCGGTCTGGGATAAGAAAGCGAAGCCAAAGTGCCGTCCAAAGACTTGCAGGGAACGGTGTTGCCAGGCTCGTCAGATCAACGTGTCGAGGTCACCAAGCTGCAGGAGCTGGTGTACGAGCTTAAGATTGACCAGGTTATGACACGCCAGGTGATCACCGTGCGGCCTGACACCACCATGAGACAGCTGAAGGAGATACTGCGACTTAACCGCATCTCTGGCGCACCCGTGATGCAAGATGGTACAATGGTGGGCATCATCAGCATCGAGGATCTGATCAAAGCACTGGAGGCCGGCGACATAGACGGCAGAGTTGCCGAGAGGATGGCCAAGCAGCCCCAGACCATCTATGCTGATGAGACCATCATGCAGGCGGTCAATACGTTTGGGAGGTATGGCTATGGTCGCCTCCCTGTCATTGACCGTGACGGCAACCTGGTCGGGATCCTAACCCAGGGTGACATCGCTCGAGGTCTTCTGCGCAGGCTTGAGATCGACTACCATGAAGAGGAGATTCACCGCTATCGCGCCAGCCACATCTTTGAAGACATTGCCTCGGACCAAACGGGGCTTATCCTACGCTACAAAGTTCAGCCAAAGGACTTTGTGCACTGTGGTGAAGCAGCGAGCAGACTGAAGCGAGCCTTGGAACGACTAGGGGCCAAGCCCTCGGTGGTACGACGCATCGCCGTGGCGAGCTATGAGGCTGAGACCAACCTGGCTATTCACGCAACCAAAGGCGGAGACCTCATTGCCGAGGTTCAACCCGAAAGGATACGCATCGTGGCTGTCGACACTGGGCCGGGCATCGATGACGTTGAGAAGGCCCTCCAGCCAGGTTTCTCCACCGCGCCGGATTGGATCCGCGAGCTGGGCTTTGGGGCTGGCATGGGCCTCAGTAATATCAAGGCCTGCTCAGACGAAATGCGACTGGAATCCAAGCCGGGCGTCGGAACTCGTCTTGAAATTATCATTTGTATTTGAGGTTGACGAATAGCGCAAGGGGTAGCGATGAAACTAGCAGAGATCGTGGACCGGTTGGATTTGGTGGTGCTTTCGGCTGCAGACAAACTCGATACCGAAGTGACCGGCGGATATGCATCAGACTTGCTAAGTTGTGTAATGGCAAGGGCCCGCAAGGGCAACGTTTGGGTCACTCTGCAATCGCATCTAAATATCGTAGCCGTAGCCTCTCTCTTGCAGCTTGCTGGTGTCATCATCACCGAAGCTATGGCACCGGATGCTGCCACGCTGCAGAAGGCTACAGCAGAAGGCATACCAATTCTGACAACATCTCAAACAACCTTCACCGTCGTCGGGCATTTGGCTCAGCTTGGGATTGCGGGAAGCGCGAGTCAGGAGATGGAAGCAGCACCGACACGATAACTGCACCAGGATACCGCCCTTGAGACCCTATCTTGTCGACTTGCACGTTCACACGGTCTTGTCCCCCTGCGCTGAAGTGGAGATGATCCCACCACTGATCGTGCAACGTGCCCGCGAGAAGGCGCTGGGGGCCATCGCCGTTACTGATCACAACTCTGCCGAGAACGTCGCTGCTGTCATAGAGGCTGCCCGTGACCTGAACCTCACAGTATTCCCAGGCATGGAGGTACAGACACGTGAAGAAGTCCATCTGCTGTGCTTGTTCCAGACATTGGAGCAAGTACTCAGCTGGCAGGAGCGTATCTACCAACGCTTGCCAGACTTGAGCAACAACGATCAGGTCTTTGGACCGCAGTTTGTGGTAGATGCAACTGGTGACTTTGTCAGGTATAATACGCGGCTGTTGTTGACATCTGTTTCGCTCTCGGTAGAAGAGGTCGCGCATGAGGTAGCCGAGCGGGGTGGGCTGTGTATACCTGCCCACATTGACAGGCCTGCGTACAGTCTCTTGGCGAACCTAGGCTTTGTCCCGGTCGGCGCCCAGTTCGCAGCGCTGGAGATCTCGCCACGCTGCAACATCGAGAATCTGAGGGCACAGCACCCGTCTACAGCAGCGTATGCGCTGATATGTTCAGGGGACGCGCATCGCCTAGATGAGATTGCCGACCGCACGGTCTTGACCATTAACGAGCCAACCATTGCGGAGATCGAAATGGCCCTGCACAATCGGCAAGGGCGCAGGGTGAGGGTGCTTGGATAAATCTATCATCGTTAAGGAGGACATACCACCGTGGCAGAAGAAACCCTGGATCTGAGTCTCCTGGAGCCGGTCTTTGAGGAGTTCCAGACGCAGAAAGGCTCACTAATTCCCGTGCTTCAAAGGGCACAGGACTTTTACGGATACTTGCCGGCCGAGGTGCTCAACAGAATTTCTGAGCGGATGGGCATTCCGCTAAGCCAGGTTTATGGCGTGGCTACCTTCTATTCGCAGTTCTATTTGACTCGCCGTGGCAGACACATCATCAGGCAATGCGATGGCACTGCTTGCCATGTCCGTGGTGCAGCCAAGATCATCCGTGTCGTCGAGCAAGAGCTTGGTGTCAAAGCAGGCGAGACTACCCCAGACTATCGGGTCACCTATGAGATTGTCTATTGTCTCGGCTCCTGTGGCTTGGCGCCAGTTGCCATGGTAGATGGGGAAGTAATCGGGCAGCTTGTGCCAGAGAAAATGATCGAAGTAGTGCGAGCACTCAAGTAGTGCGCGAATTGTCACTGCACATCCTGGATACCTTGGAGAATTCGCTCGAGGCAGGAGCAACCCGTTTGGAGTTGGTCATCGACGAGGATTCCAAACATGACTTGTTGCGGATTCGCGTATCCGACAATGGGCGAGGCATGGACACAGAGATGACGCGGCGCGTTCTGGATCCTTTCTTTACCACTCGAACAACAAGACATGTTGGGTTAGGCTTGCCATTGTTTGCCGCTGCAGCAGAACGCTGCAACGGCCGTCTGCACATTCAGTCGCAGCCCGGTGTCGGCACAACTGTAATAGCAGAGTTTCAACATAGCCATATGGATCGGTCTCCACTGGGAGATTTGCCGAAAACCTTGATGGCCGTCCTCTTGTCCGAGCGGCCTGTCGATCTGTACTATAGGCACACGGTCAATGGAGAGAGCTTTGAGCTCGATACCGCCGCAATCCGTCGAGAGCTGGGCGACGTACCAATCTCCCACCCTCGAATACGGTCGTGGCTGTCTGAAGCAATTAAGGAAGGGCTGGCTGACATACAAGAGTCCGCCACCTGATCATAAGTATCTCGCCAGAAAACAAGAGGAGGCTTTGGCAATGCCTAGGCTGAAAACGCTGGAAGACCTGAAGAAGCTGCGTGAGGACGCACAGGGAGAGCTTAAAGTGCGATTGGAGACCGGCACCAAGATTGTGGTTGGCATGGGCACTTGTGGCATCGCCGCAGGTGCACGCGAGACCATGCACGCCATCCTCGCCGAGCTGGAAAAGCGGGAGATCGAGGCGCACGTTACTACTGTTGGCTGCATCGGCATGTGTATCAGAGAACCGCTTGTGGACATCGAGCAAGCTGGCAAACCTCGCATCACCTATGGGAATGTCAAGCCGGACATGGTCCCTCGACTAATCGAGGAGCACCTTATCAAAGGCAATGTTGTCCAAGAATGGGTGGTGGGCCGACTGCCGACTAGTCCCTAGCTGAGGCTGACTCTGCAGGAAGCGGTCCCGCGTTCACATTCTGGGGCCCAGCCAATCATGATCACTACTCAGGAGGACAGTAATGACGGAGCATCTATATCGTGCGAACGTGCTGGTTTGCCAGGGCACGGGCTGCTCGGCATCCAAATCACCTGCGGTGTTCCACGCTCTGGATGAGGAAATCAAGCGGCGAGGGCTACAGGACGAAGTCCGCTTGGTGCAGACAGGCTGTCGTGGTTTCTGCGCCATGGGCCCCATTGTAATCGTGTACCCAGAAGGCATCTTCTACTGCCGAGTGCAGGCTTCGGACATCCCCCACATGGTGGAAGAGACCCTCATCAAGGGGCGTGTTGTTCCAGCCCTAACCTATCAGGAGCCGCAATCCCACCAGGCCGTGCCTCTATACCACGATGTGCCTTTCTACGGCAAGCAGATGCGTATTACCTTGCGCAACTGCGGACTGATCAATCCCGAAAGCATCGATGAGTACATCGCGCGTGACGGCTATGCCGGGTTAAGCAAAGCGTTGTCCGAAATGACCCCGGACCAAGTCATCGAAGAGGTCAAGCGCGCCGGACTGCGCGGCCGGGGTGGCGCCGGATTCCTTACCGGACTCAAGTGGGAGTTCTGTCGCAAGGCCCGAGGCGAGCCCAAGTATACCATATGCAATGCCGACGAGGGCGATCCCGGTGCATTTATGGATCGCAGCATCATTGAGGGAGATCCCCATAGCGTCATCGAGGGCATGACCATCGCCAGCTATGCTATGGGATCCAACCACGGCTATATCTACTGTCGCGCCGAATACCCCTTGGCCATCAAACACGTCAAGCACGCCATACAACAATGTCTGGACTATGGTTTGCTTGGCGATGACATCTTGGGCAGCGGCCACAGTTTCCATCTCGAGGTCAAGGAAGGCGCTGGAGCCTTTGTTTGCGGTGAGGAGACAGCGCTGATGGCTTCCATCGAAGGTCGCCGTGGTGAGCCGCGGCCGCGACCGCCTTTCCCCGCCGTTTCTGGATTGTGGGGCAAACCCAGCAACATCAACAATGTCAAAAGCTATGCCAACGTCCCCCAAATCATCCTCAATGGTGCTGATTGGTTTAGCGCCATCGGTACGCAACGCAGCAAAGGCACAGCGATTTTCGCCCTGACTGGCAAGGTGAACAATACCGGATTGGTTGAGGTGCCAATGGGCATCACCCTAGGCGAAATCGTCTTTGATATTGGCGGAGGCATCCCTAACGGCAAGACTTTCAAGGCCGTGCAGACCGGTGGCCCACTGGGAGGTTGTCTTAGCACTGAAGCGCTCAATACCCCTGTGGATTTTGACTCTCTGAAAGAGATTGGCGCGGTCATGGGCTCGGGCGGCATGATTGTCGTGGATGAAGACACCTGCATGGTCGAGTTTGCCAAGTTCTTCCTGGAATTCGCCACTGCCGAGTCTTGTGGCAAGTGTGTGCCCTGTCGTGTTGGCGGGAAGCGCCTGCTGGAAGTCCTCACACGTATCACTGAGGGCCATGGTTGTATGGAGGACCTGGAGACGATCAAGCAGATCGCTAACGGCATGGAATCCAACTCGCTGTGCGCACTCGGACAGCTCACGCCAGGCCCAGTCAAAGCGGCATTGCGCTACTTTTACCATGAGTTTGAGGAACACATCCTGGACAAACACTGTTCTGCCGGCGTTTGTCGGGATCTGGTCAGAGCACCCTGCACCAATGCTTGCCCTGCGGGTGTGGATGTCCCAAGCTACGTTACACTCATCAGCCAGGGCGATTATGCTCAAGCGCTAGACGTGCACCGTCAGCGCAACCCGTTCGCTTTGGTCTGTGGAAGGGTCTGCCCTGCTTTCTGCGAACAGCGCTGTCGACGTGGTGAGCTCGACGAACCTATTGCTATCCGCCAGTTGAAGCGATTCATGGCTGACCACGAGATCAAGAAGCCTTGGACGCCAGAACATACCGAAGCGCAGAAGGACAAGAAGGTCGCAATCGTGGGCGCAGGGCCTGCGGGCCTTACGGCTGGACTCAGACTGGCGCAGTGGGGCTATCAGGTGACCGTCTATGAGGCTGCCCCTGTTGCCGGTGGGTGGATGGCCATGGGTATTCCCGAGTATCGCCTACCACGCGACGTGCTCAAGGCGGAAATCGAGAATATCGAGCGGGCCGGAGTAAACATCGTGCTCAATACTGCTCTCGGCAAGGACTTTACGCTCGACGAATTGATGGACAAGATGGGCAACCATGCGGTCATTCTGGCAATCGGGGCCCATCGTAGCCGGCAGATGGGAGTCCCCGGCGAGGATTTGGAAGGGGTCATCCATGCAACAACTTTCCTGAAGAACACCTCACTAGGCAAGGCCCCAGAAGTGAAAGGCAAGCGGGTGCTTGTGGTTGGCGGCGGCAACTCGGCGATTGATGCTGCACGAACGGCAAGACGATTGGGAGCATCCGAGGTGCACGTCGTTTACCGACGCACGAGATCAGAGATGCCTGCCCAGCAGATCGAGGTCAAGGAAGCAGAGGAAGAGGGCATTCGCCTCCACTTCCTGACCAATCCAACACGAGTCCTCGGCGACAAAAAAGTCACGGCCGTAGAGCTGCAGCCGCAAGAACTTGGTGAGTATGACAAGAGTGGTCGTCGCCGACCAATCCCCGTCGAGGGCGCAAGCTATGTCATGGATATCGACGTAGTAATCCCGGCTATCGGTCAATCACCTGACCTCTCCGCTCTCAACGGAGACAGTCCCGAAGTGAACCGCGATCAGACCTTCAAGGTCGGCCGCGAACTCGACACATCGCGCCCCGGCGTCTTTGCCGCCGGCGACGCAGTTTTGGGTCCCGCTACAGTCATCGAAGCGGTAGCGCAGGGCAACAAGGCGGCTATGGCCGTCGACAGCTACCTGCAGGATGGAAATCCGCAATCCAAGGAGGAGTGGCTGGCATATCGACTGGAGGAGCATGCCTGGAATCCCGAGGAATACGCCCAGGCGCAACGACCAGAGATGCCAACCCGCGCTCCCGCACAGCGTGCTGCTGGCTTCCAAGAGGTAGAGCTCGGATTGGGCGAAAACGCAGCGCGAGAGGAATGTAAACGCTGTCTACGCTGCGATCTACAGCTCGAGCAGGAGAGACAGCAGAACCGGGCGGAGAAGGAGGAGACCCCCGAGGTCCTGCAGGCTGTTGAGGCATAGGGATGAGCAGTCAACTCAGCGATTCTATGGGTCAGAAGAGAGGAGGCTAGACGAACGATGGCGACGATGAACATCTCGATTAACGGCCGGAAGATCAGCGCGCTCGCCGGCAGCACCGTTCTGGAAGCGGCCGAAGGGGCGGGAATCTCAATTCCCAAGCTATGTCACCACCCAGCCCTGGTGCCGATCGGTGCTTGCCGCATGTGCCTTGTCGAAATCAAGGGACAACGCACACTGCAGCCAGCCTGCACGTTCCCAATCACAGAGGGCACGGAAGTGCAGACCCATTCCCCAAGCGCGATTGAGGCGCGGCGCTTCGTATTGGAGCTNNGAGATCGAGAAACAACGTGGGCTACAACCCTCTTGCACCTTTCCGGTGTATGACGGCATGGTGGTGCATACGAATAGCCTGGCCGTGCGCGATTCCAGGCGGTTCATCCTGGAGCTGCTGCTCTCTGACCACCCGCTGGACTGTATGACCTGCGACTCTACCGGCTCCTGCGAGCTGCAGGATCTCATGTATGAGTACGGAGTAAAGGATACACGCTTCCCGGGCGAGAAGCATGCCTACCCCGTTGAAGACCCCAATCCCTTCATCCAGCGCGACTATAACAAATGCATCGTCTGTCGGCGCTGTGTTCGCGCATGCCAAGAAATCAACGGCGTAGAAGCTATCGCTATGGTCTGGCGTGGCTTTCGTGCCAAGCCTGGCACAGCCTTCGACGGCAACCTCGAAGATAGCCCTTGTGAGTTCTGCGGCATGTGCGTGGCAGTCTGCCCTACAGGCGCCTTGATGCCTAAGCAGGCTTTGGGCAAAGGACGTGCCTGGCAACTGCAGAAGACGACAAGCGTGTGCCCTTACTGCGGAGTTGGCTGTCAGATCGACTACTCCAGCAAAGACGGCAGGGTCGTAAAGGCAGAATCGCACTGGGGCAGTCCGCCCAACCATGGTTGGACCTGCGTAAAAGGCCGCTTTGGCTGGGATTACGTCAATCATCCGGACCGCCTGACGCAGCCCTTGATCAAGAAAGATGGCCAGTTCGTCGAGGCCACATGGGATGAGGCTCTTGACCTTGTAGCAGATCGGTTTGCCGAGATCAAGACAAAACACGGGGGCGACGCTCTTGCACTTTTGTCCTCCGCCAAGTGCACGAATGAGGAAAACTA
>DIVN01000122.1 GCA_002435875.1 Anaerolineales bacterium UBA6131 | reverse complement strand
TGAGATGAAACGTTTATTGTTAGTAGCCCTTTTAGCAACACTTGTCCTTGCTGCCTGTGCGCCAACCGCACCAGCAGCGCCAGCCGCAGCACCCACTGCCATGCCTGCCAACACACCCATGCCTACCGAAGCCCCACAGACCATTGTTGATATTGCCGTTGCAGACGGTCGTTTTGGCACACTGGTAGAGGCTGTCGTGGCAGCTGGTCTTGTTGAAACCCTCTCCGGCGCCGGCCCCTTCACCGTCTTCGCACCAACCGATGACGCCTTTGCCAAACTNNTGCCAGAAGGCACCCTCGAGACCCTGCTCAAGCCCGAGAACAAACAGATGCTGACCGACATCCTGCTCTACCATGTCGTTCCCGGCAGTGTCAAAGCCGCTGATGTGGTCACATTGACAGAAGCTGAAACTGCATTGGGCAAGATGGTTACCGTCAAAGTTGAAGGCGATAAAGTCTTCATCAATGACGCCCAGGTGATCATTACCGATATTGTTGCCAGCAACGGTATCATCCACGTGGTTGATACAGTGATCCTGCCACCTGCAGACGAAGTCAAATTGGATATTGTAGACCTGGCAGTTGCCAATGGCAGTTTTACAAAGCTGGTTGAAGCCGTGCAGGCTGCTGGACTGGTTGAGACCTTAAAAGGTGAACGCCCCTTCACAGTCTTTGCCCCAACCGATGAAGCCTTTGCCAAATTGCCAGAAGGCACCCTCGAGACCCTGCTGAAGCCTGAGAACAAAATGATGCTGGCCGACATCCTGCTCTACCATGTCGTCCCCGGCAGTGTCAAAGCCGCTGATGTAAGCGATGGCTTGATTGCCGACAGCGCCCTGGGCACCTCACTTTTCTTCAAACTGGATATGGGCAAAGCCTATGTCAATGAAGCCCAGATCGTTATGACCGATATTGAAGCCAGCAACGGCATCATCCATGTCATTGACACCGTCATTCTGCCGAAAGACATCGTAGACGCAGCTGTCTTCAACAAATTTGACAAACTGGCAGCAGCCCTCACCGCAGCAGAATTAGTGGATACCCTGAAAGGTGAAGGTCCCTTCACAGTCTTTGCACCAACCGATGCAGCGTTTGACAAACTGCCAGAAGGCACCCTTGATACGCTGGTCAAGCCTGAGAACAAACAGCAGTTGACCGACATCCTGCTCTACCATGTCGTGCCCGGCAGTGTCCCTGCAGCAGATGTAAGCGATGGTTTGATAGCTGACAGCGCCCTGGGAACCTCACTGTTCTTCAAAGTTGATATGGGCAAAGTCTACATCAACGAAGCCCAGATCGTGGTAACTGATATCAAGACCACCAACGGCATCATCCACGTCATCGATACCGTCATCCTGCCCAAGGACATTGTAGATGCAGCCGTCTTCAACAAATTTGACAAACTGGCAGCCGCCCTGACCGCAGCCGGCCTGGTGGACACCCTGAAAGGTGCAGGACCGTTTACAGTCTTCGCCCCGACCGATGCAGCCTTTGATAAATTACCCGCCGGCACACTTGACAGCCTGTTCAAGCCTGAGAACAAGAAACAACTGACCGATATCCTGCTCTACCACGTGGTTGCAGCCAATGTACCGGCAGCGGAAGTGGTGAACTTGACCGAAGCCGCAACAGTGCTGGGTAAGAAGGTGACAGTCAAAGTGGAAGGTGACAAAGTTTATGTCAACGATGCACAGGTAGTAATTACCGACATCAAAGCGACCAACGGCATCATCCATGTAATAAATGCAGTTCTACTGCCGCCTCAGTAATCCCCTGGGATCGGTTACAAATCAAGGGCTGTCCAGTAAGATCGGGGCAGCCCTTGATTGTCATAATTTACAAGAGTCAATAAAAGAGTGCTTGCACAAATTAGAAAAGCTAATCTGCAGTCACCGCAGTAAAGGTAAGAGGCAGCAAAATGACAAACATTGCAGACTATTCAGATCAACCACGTTACACAATCAAGCACGTCAGCGCCATGACGGGTATCAAGACAGTTACGCTGCGGGCCTGGGAACGGCGTTACGAAGTGTTAAATCCCAGGCGTGCTGACAACCGCTACCGGCATTACTCGGACCGTGACGTGGCCGTGCTGCACTGGCTGAAAAGCCGGCTGCAGAGCGGCGTTTCAATAAGCATGTCAGTCCGAGAACTGCTTCAGATAACCGATGAAGGTAATTGGCCAGGAGCAGTCGCCGGAGGCCCGCCGCTTTCAGGACATCGTGCCGGCGCCACGCCAGCTCAGATTTCACACCTGTTGTACCAGGCGCTGCTGCGCAAGGATGAAGTTGAATCTGATAACCTGCTGCGTCAAAGCCTGGCATCTTTTGATTTGATCACAATCTTGCAGGACGTGATTACGCCCTGCCTGGTTCAACTTGGTGAAGCCTGGTACGGTAAAGAAATCAGCATTGCGCTGGAACATTATGCCAGCGCATTCATACGCGGCAAACTGTTGACACTGCTGCAGTCGTACCCAAACCACCGCAACGCCCCATACATACTGGTGGGCGGAGCGCCCAATGAACAGCACGATATCGGCACAATAATGATGGCTGTGCTGCTGCGCAGCCAGGGCTACCGTGTGGAATACCTTGGTACCAATTTACCGCTGGAAGACCTGGTAGATTATGCCCGTGATGAGAAGCCTGGCATGATCATTCTCACTGCCACAGTGCGAGAAGCGGCACTGCAGTTGGAGCGCATGCAGGAACTGCTCAAACGCCTGCGGCCGGCGCCGATCTTCGGCTACGGCGGTTTTGCTTTTGCTTATGACCCGCTGCTGCGCAAGCGCGTTAGGGGTGTCTTCCTGGGAGAAACACTGGAAACAGCTGTTGAGAAGATTACCGGTCTGCTGCCACCAGCAGGCAGCAAGCCTGGCAGTTAACCGGTGCCAGAAAAACAGAAAGAATGAGCCAGGAAAGTGCGCCAATAAGTTGCTGTGTTATACGCCAGCAGTCACTTCTGTGAGAAGTGGCTGCTTTTATTTGTAACTAGTAGAGAACAGCTTACATAATTTTACTGATCTCGACAAAAATAACCTGCATTAACTGCCTGCCGGCAGTTGGTACAGTTGCCAGTCGGCGGGCGTGAAACAAATGCCTGGTTGTGCAAGATGGTGTAAGATAAAGACATATCACTGCAATAATGGAGATAACAAATGGCGAAAATCACCGCACCTTATGGGTCTTGGAAATCACCGGTTAAAGCTGAACTGCTGGCGACAGCCGGTATTGGCATTGGCGACGCCGCCCCGTATGCCGGCGGCATCTGCTGGCTGGAGCGCCGACCGCTGGAAAGCGGCCGCAATGTGCTGGTTGTGCGGGCTGCAGACGGCACGACACGCGACCTCACCCCGGCCGGCTTCAACGTGCGCACCACGGTGCACGAGTATGGCGGCGCCTCGTTCGTCGTGTGGGCAGGCACGATCTACTTCTCAAACTTTAGCGATCAACGGCTCTTCGTGCAGCGACCGGGGGCGGCACCCGAGCCCTTTTCTCCGGCGCTGGAGTTGCGCTATGGTGATGCCCTGATCGATCCGTTGCGCGAGCGCTTGATCTGTGTGCGTGAGGAGCACCGACAGGCTGGCCACGAGGCGGTCAACACGCTGGTCAGCATTGACCTGCACACAGGTGGGGCAGGAGAGGTGCTCGTCTCGGGCAGCGACTTTGTTACATCTCCGCGGCTACACCCGCAGGGTACGCACCTGGCATGGCTCACCTGGAACCATCCCAACATGCCTTGGGACGGCACCGAGCTGTGGGTGGCTGAGCTAGACGCAGACGGCACCCCGCGTGCGGCGCAACGCGTCGCCGGGGGGCTGCAAGAGTCGGTGTTCCAGCCGGAGTGGGCCGCCGACGGCTCGCTCTACTTTGTCTCCGACCGCACCGGCTGGTGGAATCTCTACCGCTGGACAGGAAGCCGTGTCGAGGATGTCTGCCCGCAAGGTGCCGAGTTCGGGGTGCCCCAGTGGGGACTGGGCATGTCGACCTACGGCCTGATCGATGCCGAGACCGCGCTGTGCGCGTACACGCAGCATGGGCGGTGGCACTTGGCCCGCGTAGCGCTCGCGGATGGCGACTTGCGGGAGATCGAGCTACCGTTTGCCGACATCTCCTTTGTGAGGGTTGCCGGCACTCAGGCTGTCTTCCTGGCTGGTTCAGCAACCATGGCCCAGTCCGTGATCCTGCTCGATCTGGCTTCCGGGTCCTGGCAGGTCGTGGCACGCTCCAGCGCAGTCGAGGTGGATTCTGCCTATCTCTCCATTCCAGAAGCCGTGGAGTTCCCCACGACGGATGGGCAGACTGCCCACGCTCTCTTTTACCGCCCGCGCAACTGCGACTATCAGGCACCGGTTGGGGACCTGCCGCCGCTCCTGGTACGCAGCCACGGCGGGCCAACTGCCGCAGCGTCGGGCAACCTGGACTGGGGCCTGCAGTACTGGACCAGCCGCGGATTCGCGGTGGTCGATGTCAATTATGGAGGCAGCACGGGCTACGGCCGCGCGTATCGACAACGTTTGCAGGGCAACTGGGGCGTGGTGGACGTCGACGATTGCGTCCACGCCGCGCAGCATCTGGTTGCACAGGGGCTTGTGGATGGCCAACGACTGGCCATCCGAGGTGGCAGCGCGGGGGGCTACACCACGCTGGCCGCGCTCACTTTCCGCGATGTCTTCCGCGCGGGGGCCAGCTACTATGGCATCGGCGACCTGGAAGCCCTGGCCCGTGACACTCACAAGTTTGAGTCGCGCTACCTGGATGGCCTGGTGGGACCGTATCCGGCCAGCCGCGAGCTCTACCGGCAGCGCTCGCCCATCCATTTCGTAGACCGGCTAAATTGCCCGCTGATCCTCTTCCAGGGCCTGGAGGACCGCGTTGTCCCGCCCGACCAGGCCGAGACGATGTTCGAGGCGGTGCGGCGCAAAGGGATCCCGGTAGCCTATGTGCCCTTCGCGGGTGAGCAGCATGGCTTTCGTCGCGCCGAGAACATCCAGCGGGCGTTGGAGGCCGAGTTGTTCTTCTATTCGCGGGTCTTTGGTTTCTCGCTCTCTGACGCCATCGAGCCCGTTCCGATTGCCAACCTGTGAGAGGGGAGGGGACCGTGCAAGGCCGCCATTACGATGCACAACGCGATGCAGAAGCTGTCCACCGCTTGTGGCTTGACCTGGGCTGGATCTCCAAGGATAACTTGGAGAGTATGGACGTCGGGCTCAGCGCGGGGACCACTCTTGTCTCGGACCTGGGCACCGAGATCGGCTGTCTGGTGCAAACCGTGCCCGGCACAGTTAGCTACCAGGATCAAGAATTGTCCCTCTGCGCCGTGACCTCCGTAACGACCAACCGGGCCGCGCGCAAGCTGGGGTTAGCCAAACGCCTTGCCGCCCAGGCCGTGGCTCAGGCAGCGCAGGATGGTGCCTGCGTGGCGGGGCTGGATATGTTCGAGCAGGGCTTCTACAACCAGCTCGGCTTTGGCACAGGTAGCTACGAGCATTGGGTGTGCTTCGATCCGGCCGACCTCCGAGTGCCGGACCTGAAACAGGCGCCCAAGCTCATTCGGGCGCAGGACTGGGCTGAGGCTCATGAATTGAGGTTGCGTCGCCTGCGGCTACATGGCAGCTGCTCTCTACAGCCACCCGAAATCACGCGCTCGGACATGCTGCGCTCTAAGAACGGCTTTGGCTTTGCCTTTACTGACGAAGGCGGAGTAGAGCTGACGCACTGCTTCTGGTGCTCCAATGACGACATCGCTTCAGCCCCGTTCCGCGTGCTCTGGATGGCCTATCGCTCCTGGCCGCAGTTCATCGAGCTGCTGTCGGCAATCAAGACCTTTGATGATGAGGTGCATGTCATGCGCATGCGCGAGCCGGCAGGCCTGCAATTCCAGGATTTGCTCGCCAAGCCCTTCGCGCGTTCGCGCCTCAGCGCAGGCAGCTCTTCCGAAGTGGGTGCAACGGCGATGGCCTACTGGCAGATGCGCATCTGTCGCCTCGAAGAATGTCTGGCGAAAACGCGCTTGCGAACCGGAGAGGTGCGCTTCAACTTGACCTTGAGCGACCCGGTCAGCAGGTATCTGGACGAGAGTGTGCCCTGGCACAGCGTAGCTGGAGACTATGTGCTCACTCTTGGCAAGTCCTCGGGAGCAGAGCAGGGCGTGGACGAAACGCTGCCAACGCTGCAAGCATCTGTGTCAGCGTTCACCCGCCTGTGGCTAGGCGTCAGCCCGGCGACGCGCTTGGCGGTCACCGACGAACTCTGCGCCCCTCAGTCACTCTTGCGCGACCTGGACGAGGTAGTTTGCCCTGGCAGCCCGCACTGGGATTGGGACTACTGAGCCAAACTCGGAGCGACAGGATCCAGCGGCGCCAGGTTGCTCAGGACGATCTGGCGCACACCTGGGACACGGTTCAGGATGCGCAACTGTGGGGCATCGACATAATCCGCCCCGCAGAACACCGCATAGCCCCCGAGCAGCAAGTAAGCGGCAGCCAGGAGTAGCACCGACTGTGGCAGGATGGCCATGGGTAGCGTGCCAAGAAAGGCCAGTGCCTGATGCACCTTGTCGATCAGGTTGGCCTGCTGATGGTAGCTCTCGCTCAAGCGGTCGATCGTGTCGATGCTTGTGATAAAGCGGGGCAGCTCAGCTTCGCTGGCGTTGACCGTCTCGCGCAGCAACCTGGCCGTAGACACGGTCTCGTAGAATTGCTCGAGCAGATGCCCGAATACGGCGCCCTCCCGTGCCTCCTCCAACCATTCCAGCACCTTCTTGGCCGCGGCGTTGGCCAACTGGCGCCCAAGCAACACTAGCAGCGAGTCGTACGACTGCACAGCGAGATCGCGGAAGGCATTGTAGAGGCGGGTAAGCTTCTCGGCTTGGCCCAGGGCCTCAGCAATATCCTTGCCGACCAGGCCTGCCGCCTGCAGCACCTCCGCAGCTCCCAGGCCAAGCAGGCCGGCCAGCGCACGCTGGCCCGTGCGGCCCGCGCGGTCCGAGATGAGCTGCAGTGCGTCTACCACTGCGTTCGAGAGCTCGACCCTGGCCGTCAGCAAGTCGGTGGGAGCGACTTCTTCGCGTGTTGTAGCTCTGGCGAGTTGCTCCATCTGGCCCAAGAGGGCAGCGATGCGCTCCGGACCCACCTGGAAGGGCGATGCCTGCCTATCCTCGCCAGCAGCTCCCAGCTCCTCGTCCTTTGCTGCTTCTAGCAGGTAAGAGCTAGCCTCCAGATCGGTCAGAGCCTGTGCCAACAGTTGGATACAGGTTCGCGCGCGCACGGCTGGATTGGGGTCGCTCAGTTGCGCTTCGGCAGCCCTGGTTAGCAGGGCGGACATCCTGCAGAGCTGCTCGCCACGCTCGGCCAAGGCCTCGCGCATGCTTGGCTGTTCTGCGCTGGTCACGACGAACTGCTGCAGCGTATCGACGTAGGCTTGTGCTGACAGACTATAGTGGCTGGCCATGGTCATCTATTCCTCCTCGCCGCAGTCGATTGAGTCTTCCTGCGGGCAGCAGTGTGCCTTGGTTTGAGCGGACCAATGTCGGAACACGCAACAACCTGCGCCAGGGCGTTAGCCGCCTGCTCTCGCGCAGAGCGAAGGCATGCGAACGCAGCGCCTGATGCGCATTATATGCGTGTTGGGCCATGCACACAATGCGCCTGACCTGCAGTGTGCCCTCCCTCTGCGCGGTCATCGACTACTGTTGTGCCCAGCGGCCATTTGCGGCTGACTGCGGTTTGACATAGAATGAACATGTATGAGACAAACGGTTCCGCTCGTGCGGAAATGCGCAAGGCGAGGTAGGAGGAGGAGGCTATGGACAGCTCGCGCAGGGGCACGCTGGCTCTGGGAATCGTCCTGATCCTGGTTGGCCTTTTCTTCGCTGTTCTGCAGCTCATCCCCGGGTTGCAAGATTGGATTGAATCGTTCTTTGTCTGGCCGCTCTTGATCATCGGCTTTGCCCTGCTGCTTTTGCTGTTGGGCTTGCTGATGGGCGTGCCGGAGATGATCGTCCCTGCCTGCATCTTTGGTGGCATTGGGGG
>DIVN01000117.1 GCA_002435875.1 Anaerolineales bacterium UBA6131 | reverse complement strand
GGGCGCCACACATGCTTGTTCTCCGCCACCGTGAACTGGTTCACCGCCAGCCAGTTGTTGTTCTCCGGCTGTTGGTAGTCGAGCACCTGCGCCTGCGCACCGGCGATGCTGCCATCGGGGCGGCGGTACTCCACGTTCACCCCGTCGACCAGCATGCGGTGCAGCGCGCGGTTGCGCGCGGCCAGGGTCGGGCCATTCACCCGTGTGAGTTTGCGGAAGGCATCCTCCAGCGCCGCGGCGGGCAGGTCAGGGTTGAGGCGGTCCAGCGCCGCCTGCAGCCGCCGCTCCAGCACCACCTGCGCATAGTCGGCCCGCTCCGCGAAGGCCTCGCCGGGCACGATGGCTGCGCCGTACAGCACCTGGTAGCCCAGGCGCTCAAGCCAGGTGAGGGCAGCGTCTTCGACTGTGCTCTCTGTCATTCTCGTGGATGCCACTGGTCCTTCCTACCCTCCCCAGCGTCCGCCCGCACTGCTCGTCTTCAAGTCCCGCAAGTCCCCTCGGGCCCGATACTCGATCTGCGTGCTCCTACTTCGTGGGCGCCTTGTCCAAATCGCTCTGTGGCACGTAGGGCCAGAAGTTGATGGGATTGCTCGGCTGCGGCGTGTATAGACCTTTCATGATTGTGAGGCTCACTCCCAGACGGCGGAGCTTGCAGAGCCTATCTAGCTCCTGCACCACGCAGAATCGCTCTTCCTCGGCCCTTGTCACCTTGACGGGACTAGAATTGCCTTCCCGCCCAAACCCCATCTGGGGATCGCGCGCGGCTCTCCAAGTCTCGAACTTGGCGTAGGTGGCCCGCGAGAACACAGCTAGACCTGCAAACAAGTCTGCAAGCTGGACGCCAACCTCCTCGTCAGACCTTGCGGGCTCAATCTCCTGTATTCCAAACTCGCGCACGAGCCGCAGGCGCCCGACGTTCTGGCCGAACCACGGCTGTTCGTCGACAAGTCGCACGGACGCAGACGCGAGACTGCCGGCAATTGCGTTCCAGTTTATGGCGGTCTGCTCGTCAGGACAGAATCGCCATACAGAGTCAACCGACCACCGGGAACGCATGACATTCCGAAAAAGATGGTAGTACATCCGCTCAAGGTTCGCGATGTCGTCCCGTCTGCGCTGGTTGTGCCTGCTGTCGTGGGTATCCCATACCAAGACATCCACCCTAAGCCGGCCCGCACAGGCTTCTTCCACCGCCAGCCGACAGACCTCTTTTGCCGCGAAACGTTCTTTAGCCCCGACCAGTTTCTTCCATTTCGACTCCCGCACGTCGGACTCCAGCAGAAGAGCCTGCATCTTCTGTGTGAGCCCCGGCAGCGAAGTGACCGGTAGCGTCACAAGGCCGAGGGATCGAAACCTGCCAGTGTTGTAATGCGACTCGTCACTGAAGCCTACGTGCGTCACCAGCGAGGGAGCGCTCACAATCTGATACGCAGCATGTTCGCCGCCTCCCCGAGACCCACCTCGCCACCTCGCAGCACAGCCATCACCGCGTCGCTCCGACAAAGGACCATGTCACGATTCCTCGTATCTTGGCCTGAGTCGCACGTGCAGAAACGCCTCCAGCAGGCCCAAGAGCCGCCTTGACCTGTGCACCGGCAGCAGAATGTTCACCCGGTGTGTCGATGCCTTGATCCAAACCCCAGGCACGGCGGGATCGAAATCCACCACGCCGCGCATCCGTGGATCATTCCTCAACGAGCCGGCCAGCGTGCTGCGAGCGCTGTCTGCCAGATAATGCTGACTTGTGTAGCGAGCGTTTGAGTTGGGCCCCACCTTGCCGATCTTCAGCCACGTGCCGTCGCCCCAGAAGCCATACACCGCCATCTTCCCGGCGGGCAGGCGAGCAGGAGGGCGATGTGGCGCGCTCTCGTATTCGGCCGAGATCTCTCGCAGAGAGATTGGGTCACCGGCAAGGCTCGCCACACTCACGAATGCTTTCAGTGCATCTTCCATTTCTGTGCGCCAGTCTGACATGCTTATCACTCCGCCAAGGAACGCATAGCCTCCTTGACTCGCACTTCTCCCGAAATCAGCTTCGGCAACAGCGCATCGCGCAGCGACGCCAGTGTCTGTGACTGAACATGGTCCTGCTCCATCTTCGCTCTGAGCGGCCTCGCCAGCATCTCAAACCGACGCAAGACGGGCGCGCGCGGAAGCACGAAGCGCAGGTGAGGGATACTCCGGACATTCAGAGCATCAAGGATCGTGCCCGTATCCGTGCGCGATCGGATCTGACTCCGCATGGCGTCGGAAAGTAGGCACTGAAGTAGAAAGGTTGGATACGCGAAACTCGGCGCGCAACGGACGCCGGTCATATTCCTGCCCAGCGCTGCTCTCAAGCCTTGCGGAATCTGCGCCACTGCACCTACGCGACCCACGTTCGTAATAACGCAGTCGCCTGGAGACGCTTCCATGCGCGACGTCCAGATCTCGTAGTCCGATCTGTCAATGCAGTATGTGTCACTCATATCGATCAGCCCATCGTCACATATGTTCCACAGTTGCAGCAGAGGCATACCGGCTTC
>DIVN01000231.1 GCA_002435875.1 Anaerolineales bacterium UBA6131 | reverse complement strand
CAGGTAGCGCCTCGAGAGGGAAGAATCTGCTGTCCTCAACCAAGCGTGAAAGAGCGACTGCCTCGCCAAACTCGTTGAGCCTATAGAATGCGGGTACGACATAGAAGACTGCGGCTTCAAAGCGCGAGAGGCAGTGCAGCATACGATGTTGGCGCCGGAGCTGATGTGGTAACTCAAAGCGGAAAAAGCGAGCATCATGCTCTGCCCAACCCGTAGCCTTTGGGGTCAGCATACAGTGGGCCAGCCCCAGGTGGAAGAACAGGGGTTGGCCCGTTTCGTGAACGCCGGTGTCCAGCGACGCGGCGGACTGATCAGGAAGCAACGGGATGAACTCGAACGCGGGGCGAACAGCTTGCTGCAGCGCGCTGAGCAGCGCTCGCCCAAAGGCGGACTCGCTGAACTCGGGTCTCATCATGACCTCCTGCACACCTAACCGTGGCATCGCTATTGTAGCATAGAGTGTCGACAGCCGGCCAACTTGTGTCTATGGCGCAAGTGTCGCGCAGCCTTCGCGAGTCTTGCTGGGTGGTTTTCCTTTGTACTCCGCCGTAGGGTGGGGTAGAATAGCACGAGTGCCTGGGCTTCCCCATCCCCCAGGCCACATCACGTTCGCAGAGGAAGTGTAATGCCATCGATCCGTTCGGAGAGAATTCCACCCTTCCTGGTGATGGACGTGCTGGAGAGGGCTCAGGCCATTGAGCGCTCTGGCGAAGAGGTCATCCACCTGGAGGTTGGCGAGCCTGACTTTGACACACCCGCCAAGATCCGCCATGCGGCCATCGCCGCGATTGAGCGGGGTGAGACCCACTACACCCATAGCCTCGGAATCCTGCCCCTGCGTGAGGCCATCGCCGAGCACTATCGGCGCACCTATGCTGTAGACGTCTCTCCCGACCAGGTGATTGTGACGATGGGCACCTCACACGGCCTGCTGCTCACGCTGGCTGTGCTGGCCAACCCCGGCGACGAAGTGATCTTGTCCAACCCACGCTATGCCTGCTACCCGCACTTTGTACGTTATCTGGACGCCGCGCCCGTCGACGTCGATGTCTACCCGAACGATGGCTTTGCCTACCGACCGCAGGCCATCTGCGAGAAAATCACGCCACGCACCGTGGGCATCATGGTCAACTCGCCATCAAACCCGACTGGCAACCTGCTCTCGGCGACGGTATTGCGTGAGATTGCCACCCTGTCCCCGTACATCATCTCCGACGAGATCTACCACGGTCTTGCCTACGGTGAACGGGCACACTCTATCCTTGAGTATACGGACCGCGCGTTTGTGCTGAATGGTTTCTCCAAGCGCTTTGCGATGACCGGCTGGCGCCTGGGGTACGTCATCGCACCGCGCGAGTTTGTGCGGCCGATACAAAAGAGCCAGCAGTACCTGTTCATCTGTGCCAGTTCCGTGTCGCAGTGGGCAGGACTGGCCGCGCTTACCGAGGAGCACCCCGAGGTCTCTCAGATGGTAGCCACTTATGACGAGCGCCGACGCTTCATGGTGCAGGAGCTGCGTCGTCTGGGCTACGGTGTGGCGGTAGAGCCAAAGGGGGCATTCTACGTGTTTGCCGATGCCCGCAACCTGGGCTGCACGGATTCGTGCAAGCAGGCTTTTGACATACTGGAAAGGGCAAAAGTGGCGGTGACCCCTGGCATTGACTTTGGCAGCAACGGCGAAGGATTCCTGCGCTTCTCCTACGCCAACTCACTGGATAACATCAGGCGAGGGCTGCAAAGGCTGGAGGAGTACCTGAAGACCCGTATCGGCTAGTCGCTCTTGCTCCGGGGTTGGGTAGATGCATGACGTGGGCGCCGATCAAGGCGAGGACATAGGGCTGTCCACGTTCGCCCGCAAGGTGTGGTTGCCGGAGCGGATCTCCTGCTTGAGGTCCTCCCATTCTTGCCAGTGTGCGCACGGGTAGGCATGGTTCGAATGCAGCAGTGGGTCGGCGTCGGCGGCGATGTACCCTAGCTCGACGGCCTCACGCCATTCTGCGGTGCCAGGGATTGGAGAGTACTCCGCCGGCAAAACAGTGATCCCAAGGCTGTGCGCGAACCGCACAGTGGCGCGCACAGCAGCGACATCTTGGCGCGGGCGAGCGATCAGCACGTAGGCACCGATCTGCTCCGCAGAGAACCCGGCGGTCAAGAACGACCCCACTGCCCGGGCAAAGATACACTGATCGACTTTGTCACCATCATGTCGTGACTGCAGGGGGTCAATGGTCTCCAGTCCGAGGCGGATGGTGACAAACCCCGCGTGACGCATCTTCTGCGCCAGCGGCAGGTCGACGAAGCGGGCATGCAGGCCATTGGGGCTGTGCAAGCGCACTCCCACCTGTGCTTTCAATAGCCCATCCAGAATGCGATGGATGTGGTGTTGGGCCTGGTACAGCAAAGCATCGTCGTAGAAAGCCACATCCTGGACCGCCAGCGCGCGCACGGCCTGGTCGATTTCACGGACGACACTTTGCGGGGACCGCCGCACAAAGCCTGCCGGCTCGAGCAACTGACTGGCGCAGTAGGGACAGCGGAAGGGGCAGCCACGCGCGGTCTGCACGGTTATGTAGCCTTGTGGACGGCGTAGCTCGTGCGCCGGGAGGATTTCGGCCTCTGCATCTCTCGGCGCGCGACGGTCGCCAGTCACCTCGTTCACCCACTCCAGCGCAGACAACTCGCCTCGCCCTGGCAAGACCGCGTCTGCCCCGCTGGTTCGCCGGGCGTGCTCCGCGCACAGGGTGGCATAGATGCCGCCAAGCGCCACCGGCACAGTGGGCCAAACCTGCTTGACCAGATCAATGGCCTGGCGTAGGCCCTCGTACCAGTACGTCATTCCAGAAGTCACCAGAACCGCATCGGGTCTGGCCTGTGCACTGAGCTCATGGCGCACCAGTTCGAGCGGCAAACCGTAGCGCCCCCAGTGGCGGGGGATGTGGGCGATGGCGGGTGGCTTGCGCAACTCGACTTTGGCAAAGTGACCACAGCCAAAGCGGTCGCGCTCAGAGTACGGTGCTGGGGCAAGCGGATGGTGGCGGTCGAGACAGTCCAGGAGAGCGACGTCGTGTCCAGCGGCGCGTAGGATACCGGCCACGGTCAAGAGGCCAAGCGGCTCGATCCACACGTTGTGCGCGGCAAAGTCGACGATCCAGGGATTGACGCAGAGTATGCGGGCCATCAGAGCCTGGCTCAGGAGGCGTCTGGGGGCAGAACCACGGCCCCGGGTCCTTCCGCGAGCAAGAGCCTCGTAAGCTGGCGGGCATTGCGAACGGCGTAGTCAGCGCGGTTGTTGTTAAAGAAGATGTGGATTTCTTCTGCCTGTTTGGCCAACTGCGCGACATTCGGCAACCATCCTCGCAGCTCGTCCTCATCATAGAGGTAGTCGAAGCGATCGGCCGTCTTGTCCACCTTCTTGTACCAGGTGGCAGCGTTTCTGCCGTGGAAGCGCACGAGGCTGAGAGCTGGGTTGGAGACTCGCACGACTGTGGGCACGCTGCCGCTGCCAACCTGCGGCTCGTCAACTACAACCAGGCCGAGCTTTTCCTTGCGCAACTCTTCGACGACTTGCGGCACGTGTTCAGCTTGTAGCCAACTGCGGTGGCGGAATTCGATGGTCAGCGGGTCATCCGCGAAGCTCTCGCGTAGCTGTCGAAGGTAGGCAAGGTTGTCAGGGCGATAGGTGAACCAGGGCGGAAACTGGAACGTGATGGCGCCGAGCTTGCCTGCATCGCGCAGGGGCTGCAGCGCGCGACGGAACTGCGCGGTGTTCTCTGGATCAGGCGAGTTCTCGCGATCATGCCAGGTGAGCTGGCGATAGGGCTTGACATCAAAGACAAAGCCGGGCGGGGTACGTGTTGCCCACAGTTCAAAATTGCGCAGCGGCGGCATGCGGTAAAAGCTGGAGTTGACCTCAACGATGGGGAATGACTGCGCATAGAAGCTGATCTGTTGGTTGGCAGGCAGCCCAGGCGGATAAAAGTCGGTGTGATCGGCCCAACTCGAAGTACCCACAAGGATGCGGCTCATCGTGTGCTCCTTCTCAAGCCGTCTCTGGTGCGCCATTCATTGTAGTGCGACGCCCCGATGGGGTCAACGATCCGCAGGCGGTGTGCGTCAGCTGGCTGGCCCGGCCCGCACAAAGTGCGGCAGGGTGCCTGGGATTTCGATGGAGATCTCGACGAAACCACGATAATCCCCACCTGAGAACCAGGGTGCCTGGTAGATGAACTTGTGGAGGTCGCCCTTTTCGATCGTGTAGGCATTCGACCTGCGCTCGGCCATCAGTTGCCGCAATTTTTCGCGAGCGGGTGCCGGGTGGCAGTCGAAGATGCTGTGGCCGATCAGTTCGCGGCCTCCCTCTTGGGCATAGTTGGCGGCAGCAAGATCGTTGAGCTCCAGAACTCGCCCCTCGGCATCGCATACGGTGATGGCCGCAGGAAACTCCATTGTCCAGTGGGCAGCTGGACGGGTTGTGGTAGTGGCCCTGTCCTTGTTCATCACCCTCTCCTTCTTGTCACTGTGCTACCGCTGCCCCAACCCGCTCGGCGAGCCTGGTCATCGTCGGATACGCAGCAGCCGAGATGAATGCGCTTCCATGAGCCCCAAATCCATACCTTCCGCCGTGAAGTGCAGCACCTCTCCCGTCCATACATCCTCCCACTCGTGGCCATCCGGCGCCACCGTGCTGAGTGGCGGCGTCCAGGGTACGACCTTGAGCACAGGCACGTCGGCAAAATTGAACGCTGCCAGATAGCCGGCAGAGTTGTAGGCCAGCTCTGGCATCTCCTGCTGCAGCATGTCCAGTGCCCAGCAGCGCCCGCAGTCCGTGTCCTGCACGACCTGCTGGATTCGCTCTGCCAGGGCCCACGTTTCGTCAGACAGGGCGCTCAAGCGATCGGAGAGAAGGTACATCCCACCGCTCACCGCCACAGCGTTGACCAGTGACATGCGCTCAGCCTCGGTGAGCCTGGTTTCTGTCGAGCGCAGCATGACGCAATCGGGATCATTGATCCACAGGCGGCGATGCATCGGCGAACGGGTGAGGATACTGCGGATGGCAAATCGCGTGCAGAGAGCATGGGGATCATGGACCCATCCGTAACGGTAGCGCGCAAACCAGTAGGGGGCTACATCAGGGCCAATGCGCATGGCATCGACCCAACCGATGGCGGGGGCGAGCGGTGAACCGCAGCCGAGAACAAAGGTGTCGTTGCCTGCTTCTTCGCGGATGATCCGGTATCCCTGGCTGAGGCGCTCTGCGCACGATAAGCTCTGATCAAAGGCCACGCCATAGAGGGATGCGGCATAGACAAAATCCAGCTTCAGGTAGCGAAAGCCACACTCCTGGACCAGTGTACGAATCCACCTGCGCAGCTCGCCCTGAAAGCCCGGGTGGGTCGTGTCCAAAGCGTAGAAGCGGCCCTCGAGACCCCAGTTGGGATTCCATCCCGCCAAAACCGGTTTTCCATTGCGGTCCTTCAGCACCCAGTCACGGTGTTCAACAAAGAGGCGGGCATTGGAGCGAACTACAAAAGGAGCAATCCAGACGCCGGGCATAAGATTGCGCGAGCGAATGTCCTCGGCTACCCCCGGCAAACCGCGCGGGAAGCGGGCATTGGGCTCCAGCCAGTCGCCCACGGCGCGCTGATATCCATCGTCCAGGACCATATACTGCCAGTCCACGCCCCGGATAGCGGCAACCTGCGCGTTTTTGACGACGTCCGCCGCACTGACCTTGCCATAGTAATAGTACCAGGAGCACCATCCTGAAGGCAGTGGGCGGGCCGCGGCCTGGTTGCGCGCCCTAGAGGGGGCCACCGCAGGGCTCTCCTGTGACTCGAGTTGAGGAGAGCCTGACCGACGTGGCTCGATGAATTGCTCGAAATAGCGATCCTGTACGGCATGGGCAGAGCGGTCCAGCAAGCCAGACACCGGATCCAATTGCACATGCGCGTCCGACGCCAATAGCTGGCCGCCAAAATCCCAAACTAGCTCCAGGCTGCACTCGTTCGCGGCCACCTGCGAGCAGGTCACGCGAAGATACACGAACTGGCGGAAGCCGCCTACCTGACCGAGCAGCAAGACCGGCCCTTCGACCGGATCGCCCAGGAGTCCATACATGTCCGCGCAAAAGTGTCCGCGGCGACCAGAGGCCAGGTTGCGCATATTGTCCTGTTGCAGGCTCATCACAGACCAGCGGGGCAGGAGCTCGGCCTCGTCGGGAGCGTACGAGCGTGTCTCAGACCAGGATTGGTAGCCATTGCCAAAGAAGCGTAGCCCACACTGACTCGTTCCGAAGCGAACGTGGGCAGCACACAAGGCGATGGTCTCGACAGTTGCTCCGGAAGAGGCCAGGTTGTGCAGGTCTCCGCTGACAACCAGATCGTCGCTGCCCTCGAGCGCAAGGTCCAGCTCCAGACCCTCGTTCGCCAGCGTCCAGCGGACGCGCCGTTCGGACACTGCGGGCACCGGCAACTCGAGCCCCAGGCGGCGCTGCTCGCCTCCCACCACGCAGGTCATGGCGACACTCAATTCGCCCAGCTCGATTGGTGTACCTGCGCCGCTGGCAACCAGGCAACCATCCCGCCAATCCCAGGCCATCCGCCGTCTCCTTCTGTTCTAGCTGGGGCCCGCGAGAGCGTGTTCGAGCAGCCAGGAGTAGAGTGCTGGATCACTATAGGCCATCTCCCAGGATTGGGTATGGCCGGCCTCTGGGTACAGGGTGAGGAGAGCCTTGCTGCCACATGCTCGCAGCGCGTCCACCACCCGCTGTGATTCGCCCACGGCGACTTGACCATCCTTGACGCCATGAAAAGCCCAAACAGGCAGTTCAGCCATGCGACAAAGATCAGGCGGCAAGTTGGCCGTGCCGTCGTAAAAGCCACCGGCGATGGGCACGATTGCAGCCAGGCGCTGCGGGTAGCGGTAGCCCAGCATCCATACGCCAAAGCCCCCCATGCTCAGTCCTGTCGCGTACACCCTCTGCGAGTCGATAGACAGGCGTTTCTGAAGCTGCTCGACAAGAGCCATGAGCACATCGGTTTGCGGCCACCACCAGCGCCCACTGCGGCACTGTGGTGACACGACCACGAATGGGAACTGCTGCCCCTGGTCAATCAGCTTGGGGATACCCTGACGAACCAGAAGGCTCGGATCGTTGCCACGCTCCTCCGAACCATGCAGGAAAAGCACGAGGGGCCAAACTCTCTCGCGATCCTGGCCGTACTCCGGCGGCAGATAG
>DIVN01000265.1 GCA_002435875.1 Anaerolineales bacterium UBA6131 | reverse complement strand
CGCTGTCGTTCAGAATGCGAGCAAGCCTCTCCGGGTCGTGCAAAATCAAGGAGGCGCGCTTGTAGGTGGCAAACCGACGGGCAAAACCGACGGTCAGAGCCTCTGGATTCAACTGCTCTGCAGCGCGCGAGATCTCGGCCTGTGCCGCACCTCGCTGCTCGCGTTGCTCCCGAAGCCTGCGCCGCACGAATCCGACCAGCCGTGCGCGGCGCCTTTCGTGGACACGCCAGAGTTCCTCGTCGGGGATTTCCTCAACCAGCTCCCAGACTCTCTGATCTGCCGAGCGCTCTGCCCAACGCGGACCGAGATAGCGGTCCAGCAGGTTGCCCATATCGCCGGATACCCAGCTGCGGATGTGCACCCCATTGTTAATCGCGATGATTGGGATCTCGCGCTCGGGGACCCCGGGCCACAGGCTCTGCCACATGCGCCGCGAAACCTTCCCATGCAGGTCGCTCACAGCGTTCGACTGGTTGGAAAGACGCATGGCTAGTACGGCCATGTTGAGAGGCTCGCTGTCGTTATAGGCGTTGTACCGACCGAGGCTGAGCACTTCGGAGCGTGACACCCCCAACTTGCTGTAGTAGTGCCCTAGATAGCGATCGACCAGGTCGGGGCCGAAGATGTCAATGCCGGCAGGTACGGAGGTGTGTGTGGTGAACAGACAGCTTGCACGGGTGGTCTCCAAAGCCTGGTAGAAGGTAAGGCCTTCGTTCTGCACAAGCTCTCGTATGCGCTCGATCGCTAGAAACGCTGCGTGTCCCTCGTTCATGTGGCACACGCCGGGTTGGTAGCCGAGAGCTCGCAAAGCACGTAGGCCACCAATCCCCAAGAGCATCTCTTGCCGAATGCGCATCTCCGAGTCCCCGCCATATAGCTGGTTCGTTATCTGCCGGTCGTCGGGCTGGTTCTGGGGCAGATTGGCGTCCAGGAGTAGCAAGGGCACGCGTCCAACGCGGATTCGCCAAATCTGGGCCTGGACATTCCGTCCGGGGAACTCTACCTCTACGGTGACAGGTACGCCGTTACGTTGTTCCAGCTCAATTGGCATGTGATAGGGATCGAGCTGCGGGAATCGCTCACCTTGCCAGCCGTCCGAGTTCAGGNNACCAACCGCAACAAGAGGCACCCCAAGATCGCTTACAGACTTCAAATAGTCCCCGGCGAGGACGCCCATGCCGCCCGAGTAGATGGGAAGGCATTCTGTGAGTCCGTATTCAAGGCAAAAGTACGCAATCCTGAGTTCGGATGGTTTGTCGCCGTGCTTGTCGTACCAGGTGCTCGCGGTGGTCAGGTAGCGCTGGAAATCGTGATGTACGCGCTCCAGATGGGCCATAAAGCCATCGTCGCGGGAGGCGTTTTCCAGCGTAGTCTGATCAAGGTTAGCCAGGAGCTCGACCGGATTGTGTCCAGACGTCTCCCAGGCTTCGCGGTCGAGACGCCGGAAAAGATCGATGGCGTCCGGATTCCACGCCCACCAGAGATTGTAAGCCAAGTCACGAAGCACCTCGAGCCCTGGAGGAAATGAAGGAACAACACTGATCGAAAACATTGGACGCATCAGACAGCGACCTCCGTATACACTTGTTTGGTTGTGCGCAATTTGCACAAGAGCTATGATCCCATCTGGCTTATGGGCGCGCGCATCCGATCTCGCCAAAGAGTGAACTCTTGTAAGCTTGATCCCCCAACAAACTCGCGCAGAATCGAGTTGCTCGGTACCGCCGCAAGATCTAGTGGAAGGAACCAACGCAACAATGCCAGCAGACGACGTGCCTCGATTCGTTCTGGCATGGAGTCCTCAATCTGGTAGATCAGAGGCTCCGCCAGCGGCTTGAGCACTGATAGTTCGTGAACCAACGCTGAGTTGAACATGACGTCGGCATGTTCCTGATAGGGGAAGATCCAACGTTTCTCACCCCTGCGCACGCTATCCCATCGCCGCAATGTCACTTTTGCAGAGTAGCCTCGTTCCCGAGCGTCGCGGACGATCCGCCGAATCAGACGGGTGTCGGTGGTTGGGACGCGGTCCAGGTGACCAAAGTTGAGCTGGGTGAGTGCCGATACATAGACCCTATAGCAGAGGTCCGCGGGCACGCCGGTCAGGAGGCTAGGATTCAGGCCATGAATCCCCTCCAGGAGAATGACATGCTCCTTGCTCAGCCGCAAGGGCTGGCCGACAACTCGTCTTCCCGAAGGAAAGTCGTAACGAGGCAACTGCACTTCACGACCATCTAGCAACTGTGCCAATTGCGAGTTGAGCAGGTCCAGATCGAGAGCATCCAGGTGCTCAAAGTCGTATTTTCCCTGCTCGTCAATGGGAGTCTGCTCCCGGTCCACAAAGTAGTTGTCCATCGCAATAGCGACGGGACGTAGTTCATTGGCCAGGAGCTGGATGGCCAGACGCTTCGAGAAGGTGGTCTTGCCAGACGCGGAGGGGCCGGCGATCAAGACTAGCCGGATCGCTGGACGGCGTTTGCCAATCTCAATGGCAATTTCCGAGATCTTCTGCTGATGCAGTGCCTCGGACACCAACGCAACCTCATCAGCGCGCCCGGCTGCAATCGCATTGTTCAGCGCACCAACATCATCGATGCCCAGCACGTGGAGCCAATGATTGTACTCCCGGAATACAGATACGAGCTTGGGGTACTCCACGACCGGGTTAAGGCAAGTCGGCTCCTCGTGGCGAGGGTAGCGCAGCAAGAATCCATCCGAATAGTGCTGAAGGCCGAAATACCGAAGGTAGCGCGTGGACGGTACCATGTAGCCCAAATGGGCAGCCGTGTCTCCCAAATGGTAGAGGACCACGTCCTCCTTCTGCCTATGGCGGAGCAACCGCACCATGTCGTCCTGGCCTTTTGCCTCAAACAGCGCGATAGCCTCGGATACGGGCACGCGCCGTCTTTCTATTGGCAGATCCGCCCGAACGAGCTCGTTCATGCGTCGTTCAACCAGCCTGACCTCTGACTTGCTGAGTGGCCTGCGGCCCTCGACGTGGCAAAACAAACCCCCGAAGGTCAGGGAGTGGTTGACGTGCACTCGCGCATCGGGAAACACCCGATTCATGGCTGCAACCAATAGAAAGGTGAGTGAACGCCTGTAGATGCGCATGCCGTCACTGTCACTGATGTCCACTGGCTTNNCGTAAGACAGGGCAGAAGAGCTCACGTAGCTTGTTGTCCGCAAGCCCAGCCACAACAGGCACAGAGCCAGAGTCGAACGCTGCGTGTACGAATTCGCTTAGCGGAGTGCCGGTCGGAGCCTCAAAGACCCTGCCATCTTCGAACTGCACTTGTACGGTGTCGCGCAGCGTCGACAGGCGAGGGCCTGCCACGGGCGATGGATGGATCGATGTGCTGTTACATTGACTTCTGCGCATTTTTCTCACCAAAGGGTATAGCGACGCAACTGGTAATTGTACCTCAGTTGCCCGCGCTGCACAAACCGCGGTCTTTCATGGTATGGTTCTGAGCATCCATCTGCAGGCCAGTCGAGGTGGGGACCCATCTACGCATATGCCTGAGTGAGCTCCGTTGAACCGTTGTGGCACAGACGTTATCTGAAGTCCCCTGTTCTTGGGCGTGATGGAGCATGCCGCCGCACCAGGCGTGTCGCGTGCTTGAATACGAGGCGAATTGGCCGTATGGCTGGATACAGAGGCTCGGCAAAGCCTGGCAGACGCAGCGAGTCCCAGTCTTCCTGACTGGGGATGAAAAGCAGACGTAGCAGGTGGCGCACCCTGTCGCTTGGCGTATCGCATAGTTGGAGGTGCAGCCGTAGGTTGCGGAGCCGTTCGGAGTCCTCACCCAGCGGGGTTCGGTGTACCCATGAATGCATCACATGTCGTTCGAGCGACGGCAGAGCCTGGTCGGAGTCGAGCTTCACCTGCATGTGCGAGGCGACGGGCGCACCGAGCAGTGCTGCGGCAAGATGGACCCCGAATGCCAGTTTCCTTTCGGCGCGTGACTGGCTCGCCGATCTGCTCACCAACTCCCAATCGACGCCGCTGCCAACGGTCATGAGCTCGGCTACGTCGCATACCCATTGCAGACGCGACCACGCGTGCTTCGAACTGTGTACCGCAACGGCCAGTGCCAGGTCCTCGGGTGAGAGCGTTCGAATCGGGTAGCCGGCGAGCTCAAGGCTGCCACTTCGCGTCCAGACCTCTTCGCCCAGAGTGTAGCCGAAGTACCGTTCGGCAATTTGCCAGTGGACCTCAACCGCAGGCCGGCCCGCTGCTGCGAAGGCAAAGTGGTGCATGGATTGCTGATAGCGTTTTGCCGAGACAGCCGGCTGGTCCATCTGGCGGTATCCTTGCGACGTCAAGAAGTGACTCGCCGCTGCCACATGCTCCTGCGGTACGAGCAAGTCCAGGTCGTCGGATTCGCGCAGCGCCAGGTTACCGTACAGCCATTCGGCCATGGCCGGGCCACGATAGGCGATGGCCGGTACTCCAGCTGCCTCCAGGCCCGAGAAGAGCCAGACCAGGTGTTGAGTTTGCTGTATGCTGCGAATGCCCGCGGAGTAGGCATGCCTTCTGAGTTGGTCGGTTACTTCTGCCGGGAGCGTCTCCGGAGGCAAGGGTTCAAGACTCGATTGCAGCAGGCTACTCACTCTGTGCCGCTGGGCCATCTTCAGCCAGAGCGACCAATCCAAGTCGTTGTAGGAGAATCGCGACGTTAATGAGCCTGGCGGGTTTCCATACCTGGCAGACAGGCACATCAAGAGCACGCCCAGTTCTCGTCCTGCTGCAGGTCGCTCGCTTGGGGCCGGTGCCCAGGCCGTGAGACGATCTCGAGGCGGTCCAGTGCCGTTCGACGCATGCAGTGGGCCCTGGCTGCCCGTCGGACTACCGCTCGATTCGTCAGGTATTGGTGAGTCCTGCGCTTGGCAGGCGACGATGAGCCCCTGGTTGAGCAGGTCCGTCATCATCGTGCTCAGATCGTCAGCAACCTGCAAAGGGCTCGCCCCGTGCGACTTGGAGAGTGCTGTCGCGATTTGCCAGGGGGTCAGGTTCCCATTCAGGAGAAGCCATGCCTCAAGAGCGCTATCGTTGAGCTGGAAGATATCGCCCTGGTGGTGTGGATCCTGGCCCACAGCGAAGGCAACGGCGACTCCAGCAACGCATCTCGACAACGCGTGGGGAGAACGCCGGTAAAGGCCATGCATGTCCACCACGTTAACTACAATCCCAGCGGTTAATAGGTTGCGGCTTCCTAGCGCAGCAATGCCCGTAAGTGGTC
>DIVN01000095.1 GCA_002435875.1 Anaerolineales bacterium UBA6131 | reverse complement strand
GTGGCATCTGGATACTTGCGCGCTGACTCTTCGAGATTCGCGTGCAGCGGGCGACTCGGATACTGCAGCGAATGTGGAACCGGGGGTTCATAGCTCTTCAGCCAAATCTTATCCATAGTTCCCACCTCCTCCTGGGGGAATGCGAATCCTCGCGTCTACTGCGGCTTACTTAACTGTGTCCCTACCTAAGACCACAATCTCCTCGTGAAGTACTCACCTCCTACCCTTCTTTGCGGCATACAGCGCAGCCCCCAAAGCGCCGACGAGCTGTGGATTCGCCGGTACAAGGATGGGCGTCTCACTGCAGCCCTCCAGCGACGAGACCAGACCCACGTTCAGCGCCACGCCACCAGTCAACATCAATTGCGGTGCGACACCGATGCGCACTAGCAACCCCCAAATGCGTTGGGCAATCGCCTTGTGCAAGCCCGCCGCAACGTCCTGTGCCGCGGCGCCGCGAGACATATGGGAGATCGCTTCTGACTCGGCAAAGACAGTACACGTACTGCTGATCGACACAGGATGGCTTGATCGCGTGGCTAGCAGGCCCAGGTCCTCCATAGAAACGCTCAGCATGCCGGCCATTACCTCCAGGAACTTACCGGTCCCCGCAGCACACTTGTCATTCATCACAAAATCGAGCAGCCGGCCCTGCTCATCCAGACGTATGGCCTTGCTGTCCTGACCACCGATGTCCACCACGGTTCTCACCCGCGGACACAAGTGGAAGGCGCCTGTGGCATGGCAAGTGATCTCGGACACTTCCTGGTCCGCTTCCTGATAGCGAACGCGCCCATACCCCGTAACTACAGTATACGACAAATCAGCCCGATTGCGATGATTCTGTTCCAGAATCGAGTCCACTAGAGACCGGGCTGCTTCTTGTCCCCCATAACCAGCCAGACACAGCCCTTGGGCCACCACAGACAGCTGCCCATCGAGCGCCAGAGCTTTTACAGTGGAGGAGCCGATGTCAAGTCCCAGGAAAAGGCCATTCCCCATCAGACGGCCTCCAGCGTCTCCATGAACGCCTGCACTCTCGTGCGGATCGGTTCCTCCGCATAGCTCCGCGCATCGTTCATGTCAGCCTCGATGATCAGGCCCGGTACACCTGTCCTGGCGATCACTGCCTGCCTAACCACCTGTTGCCCCAGTGAATACGGTTTGCAGCTTCGATTATTGTGCATCACAAAACCCTGCGCTTGATAGTCATTGATCATGCCGGCCATCAGCTCCACCCGCTGCTGTAGGCTCTGGTTCAGGTAGATCGCGGTGTAGGCATCAGCCAGACTTGCCAGCGAATCTCCTTTCGAAACAGTCTGCGACCAGCTGCCCGTGTACGTGTCCGCCACAAAGCAAGCACCGTACTTGGAAAAGTGGCTGTAGAAGCGATACAAGTGGTGCCAGATGGCGATGTTATCCCACACCAGTCTGAACCGCTCATTGGGCACTGCCCCCACGCCATCTTTCACCCTTTGTTCAACCTCCGTCTTCAGGTGGCGGTAGTAGCGAACTGCCTGCGCAGTGCCTCGCAGCACCACAATCGGAGCCATACACACGAATAGGTCGGGCGCATTCAGCGGTGACGGCCGTGCCCGGCACAACTCACGGATCCCGTTCCACAGAAGCAGCGCCTCATTCGCACAGTGGATCATCTCATCAAGGCGCCGGACATCCAGAGGCCTGCACGTGGTGGATTCTACAAAGCGAATCATGTCTCCCAGTTGCCCAACTACATAGTCTCGCACTGCGGCCGTCATGCCATCGTGCAGAAACGGCGTATCAAGGACAAACAGCGGTACTCTGTAGTGCAGCGACAAGGCCTCGAACCACTTGATCACCGTACCGCAGATGTTGTTGCAGCAAATGAGCAGATCGGGCTCGGGCAGACCTCGCAACGGAGCATGCGTTGCATCGAGCACCGAACCGATGTGCGTCCGAGCGTACGAGCAGACATCTGCTGAGTAGCCTTGGCCCTCTGCGATCTGGCAGAGATCCGTCGCATCTCCCTGAGCGCCACACAGAGCTGCATAGTTCTCTGGGTAGGCCACCACCACGTCCATGGCACGCAGGATCTCCACTGGCGCTCCGCTGCTCACCCAGGCGAGCTTGCGCCCGAAGCGCAGATGGCGTGTGCTCAGATAGTGCCACTGCATGAGTCGCCGCAGCTCCGGTGCTGTCTCTAGCTTGCGGTAGCGCTTCTCACTCACCTAGCCTGCGAGCCTTTCCAGGAAAGCCTGCAACCGTGTGCGCACCTGCCCCATAGGCATCGAGAGTTCGGTCTCGATGAGCAGGGAGGGCACCGCAGCCGCGCGCAACACTTGTGCCAGAGCCGCATGCTCAAACCCATGAGGATCACAATACTTGGGCAGGACGAAGACCAACCCATGTGCTCGCGTCTGGCGCATCTTGTCAAGCAGCAATTGTGTGCGCAGTGCGCGATCGCCGTGTTTGGCCGGACAAAGGGCCCGTTTGAGGTATCGCTCTGCCAGCGCGTCAAATGGATCCCCCGACTCAGCAGTGGGCATGTCTGCCCAACGGCTACCCGTACATAGGTCATCGCCGACTACCTGGCCCCCCAGCTCGTCAATCAAGCTCGAAATTCCAGGCTCATCGAGCATCGCCCCGGCCAGGAACAGACGTCCGCTCTCCCTTGTAG
>DIVN01000198.1 GCA_002435875.1 Anaerolineales bacterium UBA6131 | reverse complement strand
GACCAAGCCCAACGAGCCGCATTGAGATCTGCAGTCCATGCCATAGCCTGTGGACACATGCGAGCGCATGCCATGGTATCCTCAGACTATGCTATCAAAGCTGTGAACCTCACAAACCCCGCTGATGCTGACGCAGTGACAGTCGAGAGAAAGTGGCAACTTGAGAAGCTGAGAGAGTGTCTATCCTGGCCGGCGCGTCAGCCGGCCAACTCCCCACACTCAGTATGACGCCACCTACCACGCGCCAGCTGCTCCGACGGTCCTAACTATCCCAGCACAACACCCAATCAGCGCGTGCTGGCACCCCAGAACGACCCCGAGCAGCGGCACAGGGTATGCAGGTCTTCCTCCAAAGTCACGTGCGCTGCGTGAAGGCTCAACAGCGCGATCCTCCACACCGCGGGCCTCGAGCCCCGCACCGACCTAACACACTCTGCCCAGGCACGCACGCAGTTGAGAGCTTGCGTCCAGACCAGGCTCCCAAACCTCTGATTCCTTGACCCGTGGCATCAAGCGAGCTATTATTGCACGCATGCGCGCAGCCTCACTCTTAGCTCAGCAGGGAATTTTGCTGCGCACACCACTTTGTCGACCCTTGGCGATGCCAAGGCTTGCACGGCATGTGCAACGGCTAACGAGCATCAGGAGGACTACGTTATGGCGGGAGGAAGCAAACTGGTATATATGGACAACGCGGCCACGACACCGGTCGATGCACGTGTCGTGCAAGCCATGCTGCCATATTTCTCGGAGGTATACGGCAACGCCTCAAGCTTGCATACGCCGGGTCGACAAGCCCGGCAGGCGCTGGAAGAGGCACGAAAGACCGTCGCCGAGATTCTCGGTACCATTCCTTCCTCCGTCGTCTATACCAGCTGCGGCACGGAAAGCGACAACCTGGCGATCCGTGGTGTGGCCTTCTCCAGCAGGGTCACAGGAGGTCACATCATTACATCCTCAGTTGAGCACCACGCCGTGCTCCACACCTGCCAACAGCTCGAGCAGCACTTTGGCTTCCACGTCACCTACCTGCCAGTCGACAAGCACGGGTTGGTGAACCCAGATGACGTGGGCCGTGCGATCACCAACCGTACAATTCTCATCAGCATCATGTATGCCAACAACGAGATTGGCACCATCCAGCCACTTGCCGAGATCGGCAAGATTGCACGTTCCAAGGGCATTCCGTTTCACGTCGATGCTGTGCAAGCCGGGGGTACGCTCCCACTTGACGTGGACAGCTTGAACGTAGACCTGCTATCCCTTTCAGCCCACAAATTCTATGGCCCCAAGGGGGTAGGTATTTTGTACCAGCGATCATCTACAGAGCTCGTGCCTACTCAGACCGGTGGTGAGCACGAGCATGGACGACGCGCTGGCACTGAGAACGTCGCCGGCGCAGTAGGTTTGGCCACCGCCCTCAAGCTTGCACATGAGCACCGCGAACAAGAGAACATGCGCCTGGCTGCTCTGCGCGACCGTCTGATCCGCACCATACTGGACATCGTCCCTAACGCATACCTGACTGGACATCCCAGCCAGCGTCTGGCCAACAGCGCCAGCTTTGCTTTTGCCGGGATCGAGGGAGAATCGCTGCTCTTGAATCTAGATCTCCTTGGCGTCGCTGCCAGCAGTGGCTCTGCCTGCACGGCGGGTTCAGCAGAGCCATCACACGTCTTGAGAGCCACAGGCCTGGATGCTCCGCTCTGTCACGGTAGCCTGCGCCTGACCTTGGGCAGGCAGAACACCAACGAGGATGTCGACCATGTACTATCCATCCTACCATCAATCGTGGCCAAGTTGCGCGCCATGTCGCCACAATAGGTGTCAGCGATTCACACTGTCGGGCCCCATCTTGTGCCACGACCCTGAGGCCGAATGGACCCGGACCACCGCTGACATCATCCCCGCCTTCGAGCATCGGCAAGGTTCGGCCAGTGCCACCTGAGTCATCTGCCCGCACTCGGGTTGCCATAGCGATGAGCGGAGGAGTTGATAGCTCGGTCGCTGCGGCCTTGCTCTACCACCAGGGTTTGAATCTCATCGGGGTTAACATGCTCCTCGAGCATGAGGACAGGTGTGCCGTGGGCCAGAGCGACCCTGGGGCGCAGGACAACGGCGCGGCCGACGCTCGGCGGGTCTGCGAATTCTTGGGAATCCCGTTCCAACTCATCGATCTTCGGGATGAGTTCCGGCGAGAGGTCATCGAGTATTTTCTCGACAGCTATGCGGCAGCGCAGACTCCCAACCCCTGTCTGCTCTGCAATAGCCGCATCAAGTTCGGCGCTCTGCTTGAGCGGGTGTTGACCATGGATTGCCAATACCTCGCCACGGGCCATTATGCTAGGATTGGCGTATCAGACGGTCTGTACCAGTTGCGCAGGGGTGTAGATGCAAATAAGGATCAGTCCTATGTGCTCTACGCGCTCGACCAACAGCAACTGAGCGCATTGATGTTCCCTCTGGGCATCTATACGAAGGACCGGGTGCGCACGATGGCGCGAGAGATGGGCCTGCCTTCCGCCGATCGCCCGGAGAGCCAGGATGCCTGCTTCATTCCTGCAGGTGACTACCGTGCCTTTGTCGCGCAGAACCGGCCCGAGGCACTGCTGCCTGGACCAGTCTTAGATCTGGAGGGACAACCGATCGGCCATCACGGCGGCCTTGCCCTGTACACGATTGGTCAGCGCCAAAAGCTGGGCATCAGCAGTCCCGAACCGCTTTATGTCATCCGAATGGACTCTCGGTGCAACACCCTGATTGTCGGCCCCAAGACGGCGACGTTCCGCAGTGAGCTAGAGGCGGAAAACATTCATTTTGTTTCGGGTTCGGCACCGCCCCAGCCGTTAGAAGTGACCGCCAAAATCCGATACAAGGCTCCAGAGGCTCACGCCACCTTGACCCCCTTGCCTCACGGCAGAGCCAGGGTGATCTTCGACACCCCCCAATCAGCCATCACCCCTGGACAGGCAGTCGTATTCTACCAGGGCGACGTCGTCCTCGGCGGCGGGATTATCTCCGCTAGCTCAATCTCGGAAGGTGACTAGGATGCTTACCCACCCATCAATCGTCCTGGCGGCACTACTCGCCACTGTTTATGCCACGGTGTTCCACCTGCTGTCTGGCAAGACTCTGCGGCAGTTCCTCGTCGCGTGGATGGCAGCTGTGGTCGGTTTTGCTGCAGGTCAAGCTGCCGCTTCGCTGTTGGGCGACCACAGCCCAACGGTGGGCGAGCTGCGCATTGTATGGGTAACGCTTGGCAGCTGGGCGTTCATGCTTCTTGCCCGCAAGCTCTCGCTGTGATATAATAGCCTACAGATAGGAGTTCGAGATGAGCCTTGCGGCCATGCGCGATCTGGCGATCGTTGTTCTTGCACTCGAATCAATCGTGATTGGCGTCCTGCTGATCCTCTTGCTATGGCAGCTTCGCCGGCTAACCCTGCTCCTTGAGAGACAGATCAAGCCCATGCTGGATTCTCTGCAGCAGACGGTCGGCACAGTCAGGGGTACCACATCCTTGGTTAGCGAGACTATCGTATCTCCAGCCATTAAGCTTAGCGGGATGGCTGCGGGCATTAGGCAAACGGTGCGCGTTCTGGCGGGCTTGGCTCCCAATGACAAGCATGGCTAGACCGCCCTGCCACAATGCAATATGACATCGGTGCGTACTGTGAGGAGGCGGTGATTCTGTATGAGCGACGAGACTAGAGGTGCGGATTTCCTGGTTGGCCTGATCATTGGTGGCTTGATGGGAGCAGTTGCCGGGCTGCTATTAGCACCTGCACCAGGCGAACAGGCTCGGACAGATCTGCGCGAGAAAAGCATCGAGCTTAAAGAACGTGTAGTAGAGCTTTCTGAAGAAGCACGCAAGAAGGCAGAAGAACTGCAGGCCGAGGGTCGTTCCTTGGTTAAAGAGCAAAAGGCGCGCGTTCAGGGGGCTGTTCAGGAAGGCAAGAAAGCTGCTGCTGCCAAGAAGCAGGAGTTGATTGAGGAACTCGAGAAAGACACCGCCGCTTCAGCGTGAGGCTGTCTTCTTCTTCGCAGAGATCAGAGCAAGTTCGGTCTTGCTCTGATCTCATGCTGTCTTCCGTTCCGCTTCCGTCCGTCCTTTGAGCAGTAGATTCCAGTTGCCTTCCTGAACCACTTCATCTCTTTGATTGCACAACTCAAAGGCAATGACCAGTATCCCCCCGCCAAGGCTCTTCATTTCTCGTTTCTTCGCCACGGTCGTTTTCAGGTGCACAGTGTCGCCGATAAAGATCGGCCGCTTGAATTTGCACTCCAGACCCAGAAAAGCTTGTGCCGTGCCCTCGAGAAAACCGAGCCGGCCAGCCAAACCCACAGCAATGATGAGGCCGAGGGGGCCGTGGGCAATGCGCTGACCAAAAGGCGATTGTTTCGCGTACTCCGCGTTGCTGTGCAGCTCGTTGTAGTCGCCCGATAGCCCGCAGAACTGCACGATGTCCGTCTCGGTCACCGTTCGGCCCGGTGTAACCATGCTGTCGCCGACGGCGAAATCCTCAAAATGGCGTCCTCGTGGCTGGTAATGAGTCTGATTCATACGTCCTCCCCGCTCATCATAGAAAACTGCCAGTCCAGACATCTGGCCGCGACTAGACTTTCAGGTGGCTCCCCCGGCGTCGTGCAACAACAGCAGTGCCGGCGCGTCCTGAACCTGGCCGCGCCGGCAAGTGTTGAAGCCTTCCTCTCCGACAACCACCGAACGGGGCAAAGCTACCTCCCGATGGCAGCATACAGGTTACCCAAGAGGCGTCACGTCTCTCTGGAGTGCCTCAGACTCTCACCCGCAGCAGGGCTTGGCCTTCTGCGGCTCACCCTTGGGCGCACTGGTTGCCTGATTCAGGTCTTTGACAAGCGCCTCAACGTTGATACCATGCGCAAGCGCACCCTGCTCCAGGTTCTCAAAGTGCGCTGCTGCGCAGCCGATGCAGCCGAGGCCATGCTGCATGAACACGGCAATACTCTCGGGGTACGTTCGCACAATCTCTCCAATGGACATATCTTTGGTAATCACTGCTTTCTCCTTGTCGTTGCTGATATCTCTGAACCGCCGGCATTCCCTAAGCCACACTCCTTACCACTGGCGTTCGGGATCGGCATGGCTCTCTTGTTCTGCAATATACTTCTCGGCCTCCATCGCTGCGATTGCTCCGCTGCCAACCGCAGTCGACACCTGCCGCCAGGCGATTTCTTGCACGTCTCCAGCGGCAAACACACCCGGCACATTAGTGCGCATGCGTCGATCCGTCACCACATAGCCCCTTGGGTCCAGCTCGAGCTGGCGAACAAAGAGCTGGGAATTCGGAATAGTACCAATATAAGAAAACACTCCGTCCACCTGCAACTCGGACTCCTGGTTCGTCAGAACATTCCTAAGACGCACGCCATCTACATTCTCTTCCCCCAGGATTTCCACCACGACCGAATCACAGATACACTCAATCTTGGCATTCTGTCGAGCGCGCTCCTGGGCTACCTTCTGGGCTCGGAGTTGGGTTCTCCGATGCACCACATAGACCTTTTGCGCAAAACGGGTCAAGAAGATCGCCTCTTCAACGGCTGCGTCTCCGCCCCCAAGGACTGCCACAACCTTGTCCTTATAGAAGAAGCCATCGCAAGTCGCACACCAAGACACCCCGCGGCCCTTAAACTTCTCTTCACCCGGGACCCCCAAGAGCCGTGGAGACACGCCGGTTGCCACGATGAGCGTTCGCGTCTCATAGGTAGCGCCGTAGGTCTTCACAACGAAGGGCTGAGCACCCAGAGCGACCTCGGTAACCTCGTCCATCTCCACCCGCGTGCCGAAACGCTCAGCTTGCTCTTGCATAAGCTGCGTTAGCTCCATCCCTCCCACGCCCTTCGGAAAACCGGGATAGTTCTCGATCTCGCTCGTGGTTGCCGCCTGTCCTCCCAGTGCGGTGCCTGTGATGAGCAGTGGCGACAACTGCGCCCGTCCGCCATATATTGCTGCGCTCAGACCCGCCGGCCCAGAGCCCAAGATCACCATTTGCTCCATCTTGCCAATCCTCCGGACGCCGTTCAGAACCATGACATTCTACCCATCCTCACTCCATTCACAAAACCCGCGGACGGTTCGTCTCGATTGCATTTCCCGGCTTGGGTTTTGTGCCGACTGTGGGTAGAATGGCCTGAACCCCTTACGAGATGAGATACCTTGCCATTGGACGACCGTGACGCGCGAGCTATTACCTTAGGACACCCCAGCTACGTCTGGCGCTTTGGCCAAGACCGGCGCCTGGACTTGATCCGCACCTACGCAGACATCAGGCACAAGCGTATCCTTGATGTCGGATGCGGCCTTGGCGCCTATGTCCGTCACCTGGGAGAATTCACCGACCAGGTCTACGGCGTAGACGTGGACCCCGACAAGGTTGCCCTGGCCCAGCAGACCCTGCCAAACATCCAAGTGGCCCCAGCGGAACACCTGCCCTTCGAGGACGGCTTCTTCGATGTAGTACTCTTGCACGAGGTTCTCGAGCATGTCACAGATGACCGTCAGTCGGTGCGAGAAGCCTGCCGTGTCAGCCGGACTGGCGGCCGGGTGGTGATCTTCGCACCCAACCGATTCTACCCTTTCGAAACCCATGGCGTGTATTGGCGAGGCGCCTACCACTTTGGCAACATCCCGCTGGTCGGCTACCTTCCGGATCGTTGGCGCGACCGTCTCTGCCCCCATGTACGCGCCTACACAAAGCATAGCCTCCTGCAACTCTTCGACCGGTTGCCGTTCAGGATGGTCGTGTGCACACAGATCTACCCTGGGTACGACAACATTGCCTACCGGTACCCTGCATTGGCCAGAGCGATACGCGCCCTGAGCTACGGCATGGAGAGAACACCCCTGCGCATCTTCGGGCTCTCTCACCTGCTCGTCATGGAGAAAGTTTGACGCGCCTCGCCACCGCATCACTGCCGCGCACCCGGTGTTCTAGAACAGAACCCTCACAAGGAGCAGCGACAATGGAGATCCGTCGAGTAGTAGTAACTGGTCTCGGTGCCGTCACCCCCATCGGCATCGGCATAGAGAACACCTGGCAGGCTCTGCTGGCAGGCAAGTCCGGTGCACGCCGCATTACCCGTTTTGACCCTAGCGACTACCCCACTCAGTTCGTTGCCGAAGTCGTCGACTTTGATCCAACCCAGTACATGGACTTTCGCGAGGCAAAGAGGACGGCTCGCTTCACCCAGTTCGGCCTTGTCGCTGCGCAGGAGGCCGTCCGCCACGCCGCTCTTGACCTGGCATCAGAGGATATGACCCGCGTGGGCATCCAGCTGGGCACGGCCATCGGCGGCATAGATGTCGTCCAGGAGCTAACCCTCACCTTTCACGAGCAAGGTCTGCGAAGGGTCAATCCGACGGTAGTCCCAGTCCTCATACCCAGTGCTGGTGCTTGCCATGTTGCCATCGCCCTGGGCATCAAAGGCCCAACCAGCTGCCCCGTTGCTGCGTGCGCTACGGGCATCGTGGCCGTCGGAGATGCCTTGCGCCTTCTGCAGCGAGGTGACGTGGACGTCGTGTTTGCGGGTGGTACCGAAGGTTCACTTAGTCCGCTAGACGTCGCGGCATTCAGCCGTCTCGGCACACTCTCCACCTACAACGATGAGCCGACCCGAGCCTGCCGGCCATTCGACGCCACACGCAACGGCACCCTGATGGCCGAAGGCGCGGCAGTCCTCGTTCTCGAGACCCTCGAGCACGCCCAACACCGCAATGCCCCAATTCTCGGCGAGGTCCTTGGCTATGCCCTCACCGAAGACGCCTACCACATCGCCGCACCGGACCCTAGCGGTGACGGGCCAGCCCGGTCCATGGCCCTGGCCATTGCCGACTCTGGCCTGCGGCCTCAGGACATCGACTACATCGTCCCCCACGGGACGGGCACAACGCTCAACGACATCTCCGAGACCCGCGCCATTAAAACCGTCTTCGGCCCGCATGCCTACCGCATTCCGATCAGCTCCAACAAGTCCATGCTTGGCCACATGCTCGGTGCCGCTGGGGCGATATCCACCGCCGTCGCTATCCTGGCCATCCGTGACCAGATCATCCCTCCGACCATCAACCTGGAAAACCCAGACCCCGAGTGCGACCTCGACTACGTGCCAGGCCACGCGCGCAAAGCGACGCTGCGCACGGCCATGGCCAACGCTTTCGGCTTCGGCGGCCAGAACGCGTCGGTGGTGGTACGGGGCATGGCCGACAACTAGCCGACCTTCTACTGCGCTCAGTTCAGCTTATCCTGTGGATGGCCTAGAATAGGATGCTGTGTCGCCATATGCCCTCAAGCATCCAACGGCTTGTCGATTGCGTTACGCAAAGTCGCCATAGGAGCCAGAACAATGATCCCAGACTTTGTCACTGTAGGTGGTACCGTCTTGGAGTGGATCCTCACTGCCCATGACCAGGCCAACTCGCGGGCCTGTGGCGGCAACTCCTTCTACTCCGCCGTCGGCGCGCACATCTGGAGTGATCGCGTAGGCGTCATCACCCATGCAGGCTCCGACTATCCCCAATCCTTCCTGCGAGACTTTGCCGATGCCGGCATCGACATTCGTGGCGTAAGCCGCATCGACGAGCCCCACCGCCTCTTGTTCATCGTACAGTACAACGACCATGGCGACCGCCGCAGCTTCACGCCCGAGGCCGTCGCAGACTGGGGCAAACACACTCCCGAGCAACTGGAAAAGTACTTGGTTCCACCCGCTTCGCCCATGATGTTCGAGGGATCATCCAAATATGATGCGATGCCCGATGAGGTGCCGGCGGATTTCTGGAAGGCCAAGGCCTTCCACGAAGCGCCCATGCGCTTCAAGGCCCAACGCGCTTTCGCCGAGGCCCTGCACGCCCGCGGCATCCCCTTCACCCTGGACTCTAGCGGGCGCGGTGCGCCGGCGGGAGAATTCTTGAAGGTGTTGCAGCAAGTGCCTGTGTTCCTTCCCAGCGAGACAGACGTCGCCGATCTGCTCGGTGATGTCAAGCCAGAAGATGCCGTGCGCCAGCTCAGTGCCATGGGCCCACAAGTCGTCTCGATGAAGCTTGGCCGTCAGGGTTCTCTGGTTTACGATCGACGCACCGGCCGCTCGCACCGTGTGCCGGTGTATCCTACCTATGCCAAGGATCCCACTGGCGCCGGAGATTCGTATTGCGGCGGTTTCCTGGTTGGCTGGCTGGAGACTGGCGATGCGTTCGAGGCCGCCTTGCGCGGCACCGTTTCGTCATCCTTTGTTGTAGAATACTTTGATGCGCGCCACGCGCTGCGCGTCACCCGCCAGGAGGCGGAGAGGCGCCTAAACCGGCTGCGCGCCATTGCCACAAGAATCTGACCACAGGTTCATAATCCAGGAGGGAGGAAGTTCAGACATGTCGCAGAAGAAAGAAACGTGGGACAACCGTCCCGGTGTATCCATCGACACCATGCTCAAGGCCATCGACAGCCAGGCCGTGCTGATCCCAGGGGTCATCGAGCACGTCACCCCGAAGGTGCGTGAGATCGTCGCGGGTCTGGATCTCAACAAGATTGTCAACGTCTTCACCACTGGGTGCGGCGATTCTCTGTACGCCGCCCTGGCCACCAGGTTGACCTTTGAGAAGTATGCCGGTCTCCGTACTGAGCCCATCGAAGCACTCGAGTTCTCCCGCTACACCGTTGACTACCTTACGCCGGGCTCGCTGGTAGTTGGCGTATCTGCAGGCGGCACCACAAGCCGCCCTGTTGAGGCCGTACGTCAAGCGAAAAGGGCCGGTGCGGTCGTCCTTGCGGTGACCGGCCATGCCGAATCACCTCTGGCCCAGGGCGCCGATCATGCCATCGTGCAGAACGAGCGCGACTACCGTGTGCCAGCGCCACCCGGTGAGGGCACCTTCGGCATTGGCAACTACATGGGCAGTATGCTGTCGCTGTATCTCCTGGCCCTGGAGCTTGGTCGCGCGCGCGGGCACATCACCCAGGCTGTGTACGACAAGGCCATCGCGGAGATGCTGCGCGCCCCACAGATCATCGCTGCAACCGTCAAGGCCAACAAGGATCCCGTCTTTGCCTTAGCCAAGTCGGTCAGCACCGCCGATGCCTTCTACATCCTCGGTGGTGGCCCCAGCTACGCCACGGCCATGTTCACCGCGGCCAAGCATTTCGAGATGCCGCAGGCCAACGGCGTACCGGTCGAGTTGGAAGAGTGGGCACATGAGCAATTCTTCCTCGCCCGCCCAGGCACGCCCAAGCTGGTCATTGCCCCACCCGGAAATAGCGTCAGCCGCGCCCGAGAGCAAATGATCGGCGCCAGGGACATGGGCAGCCGGGTCGCTGCCATCTGCGACCAAAATGACAAGGAGACCATGGACCTGGCCGAAGTCAGCTTCCCCATCATCGGTGAGCTTCCTGAGGAGTTCTCGCCGTTGACCTACTGCGTTCCCGGCGAGCTCTTCGCGGTTGGGCTTTGCCGCGCGCAGGGCAAGCAGGCCTTTGCCTTTATCAACAACACCCAGTATGAGGTCAACATGCGCCAGATCCTGCGCAGCCAGATACGCTAACCCATTGATAGCTTTCAATGCTTAAACACTCGGGCTTGATCCTATCCAGCCTCGGGTAATCATGTCGACACCAGGAGATACAACTTATGACCCAGAACCGTGAAGAGTCGCCCAACCGACCCGTTGTGTCCGTTGAGACGTTGCTCAAAGCCATCGCCACTCAGGCCGACCTCATCCCAGGCGTGATGGCCTTTGTCGCACCCAAAGTCAGGGAAATCGTCAACTCACTGGATGCCAAACGCATCTCCAACATCTTCACCACCGGCTGCGGCGATTCGTACTATGCTGCCCTGGCCTCGCGCATGGCCTTCGAAAAGTACTCTGGCTTCCGCACCGAAGCCATCGAGGCATTGGAGTTCTCGCGCTATACCGTGGACTACCTGCCGAAGAAATCGTTGGTGGTCAGCATCTCGTCCGGTGGCGACAAGAGCCGCCCGGTGGAAGCCATCCAGCAAGCGCGCAAGCAAGGCGCCACGACCATCGCCCTCACTGGCACGCCCGGGTCCTGGATCAGCCAGGCAGCGGAGATCACACTCCTGCAAAACGAGCGCGACTTTCGTGCCAAGCCACCACAAGGAGAAGGCACTTTTGCGGTCGGCAACTACATGGCCAGTTTGCTTGCCCTCTACCTTCTCGCC
>DIVN01000230.1 GCA_002435875.1 Anaerolineales bacterium UBA6131 | reverse complement strand
ACGCGTCTGCGGATCGAGCGCGGCCAGGGGCTCGTCCAGCAGCAGCACCTGGGGAGCGGTGATCAAGGCCCGGGCCAGGGCCACTCTTTGAACCTCGCCCCCGCTGAGGGTGGTCGGCCGCCTGTGCAACAGGTGCGGGATGGCCAGCAGGCCGACTACCTCGTGCAGGTCCTTTTCGATGTCTGCGGCGCCTTGGCGCTGCATGCGCGGGCCAAAGGCGATGTTCTCGCGCACGGAGAGGTGCGGGAAGAGCATGTGGTCCTGGTAGACGAGGCTGACCCGGCGCAGCTCTGGCGGAGTGGCGGTGACGTCCCTATCGCCCAGCCAAATCTCCCCGGCGTCGATGCGCTGCACGCCGGCGATGGACTCTAGCAGGATGGTCTTGCCGGCGCCGCTGGGTCCAAGGATGACAAAGTACTCACCCTTTTCCACGCGCAGGTTGATGTCGCACAGGGCGAAGGCGCCAAGCCTGACTGAGAGGCCGCGGATGTCGATCATGGCTGAGGCTCGCGGCGGANNGAACATGAGCAGAACGGCGACCGGGCGGGCATAGTCCAGGCCAAAGGCCTCAAAGCGCTCAAAGACGAGCACAGGCGCGGTCATGGGATGGTAGGTGAGGATGACGACGGCGCCGAACTCGCTGATGCCCCGGGCCCACATCATGATGCCGCCGGCGAGGATGCTGTGCCAGGCCAGGGGCAGCGAGACGCGCACAAAGGCCTGCCAGGGGCTGGCGCCCAGCGTACGGGCCACCTTCTCCAGGCGCACATCCACTTTGCGAAAGCCTTCTTTGGCCGCGTCAACGAGAAAGGGCACGCTGACAAATAGCATGGCGATGACGATACCCGCCGTCGAGTCGACAAAGGAGATGCCAATCCGGTTGAACGCGCTGCCAACGAGAAACGAGCGCCCAAAGACAAAGAGCAGGGCAATACCCGCGGCGGTGTGCGGGATGACGATGGGTACATCGATCAGGCCCTCGACCAGCCGCTTGCCGCTGAAGTTGTGCCTGGCCAGCAGGTAGGCCAGCGGGACGCCGAGCAAGAGGCCCACCAGCGTGGCGATGCACGCGGCAGAGAGCGTGAGCCAGATAGCAGCGAGAACCTGTTGGTCGAAAAGCGTGTGCCACAGGATGGCCGGCTCGAGCACGGACGACAGGAGCATCTTGAGCAGTGGGACGGTGATAAAGAGAAAGAGGAGCAGGCCCAGCAGGCCAAAGAGGCAGGTCAGCCAGTGGTGAAGCAAGTAGGCCACGGCTGCCCGCAAGGGGATGCGGTTTGGGACAGGCTTGTGCGCTTGGGTCAACGAGTCAACACCGTCAGGCTGAGCATGGCAATGGCGAGCCGCAGGCGAGTGACCGCGGCGGGCCATCCATCCTGCACCTATTGTACCAGATCGGCCAGCTCCACGGGTAAGTGCTCAGGCCGATCGACGACCAGCGGCAAAAGTGGCTGGAACTGCGCGGCAAAGATGCGTTGCCCCTCCAGACCTACCATGAAGCGGACAAAGCTGCAGGCATGCTGCGGATGCGGGCCGTTCTCGGGAATGGTCAGGCCGTACAGGATCTCCTGACAGCGAAACTCGGGAATGAGCGAGGCGTAGCGCTGATAGTCGATCTTGACGCGCAGGTCGTAGCCCAGGCTGCGAAAGGCATCGGAAGCCAGGTTGATCTGCGGTGGCAACTCGACGAAACCCAGGTTGCGCTGGCGGGCAACGCTCAGGTACTCGAAGGCATAGTCGATGTCGCCCGACTCGAGGATGCCGAGCAGCACGACACTGGAGCCGCGAACGCTGGCCTTGAGCGGCCTCACGACGTTGGGCACGACGATGGTGCAGCGCTCGCCCTGCACCTGCAGGGAAACGGGGTACTCGAACTCGCCCAGCACGTCGCGAAAGAGATCAGGCTTATCGTAGAGCACGCCGGCGAGCCAGCAGGCCATCAAGGCGCGATAGCCGCAGGCGTCGAAGCGTGGGTCGGAGATGCCAAGCTTGACATCGGGGCGGGAGAGAATCTCGTACCAGTTGCTGGCATCGATCTCGTCGGCATAGCGGCTGGCCGGGGTGTACGCGAGTCCCAGGGTGTTGCCGGCAAACGTAATTTGCCAGGTGGCATAGCTGCGGTCGCTGTCCGGCATCTTCACATCGTACATCATGGGCGGAATGAGCGAATGGTCGGCGACGGCCAGCACATCGCCGCCAGCGCCGAGCTCGGTGACCTGGCGGATGACCTGCACGCTGCCGTGACCCTCGATGAGCACATCCACGTCCGGATGCAGGGCTTCGTAGGCCTTTTCCATCTCGGCGAACGGCACCATCAAGCTACCAGCGCAGATCACCTTGAGCTTGACCTTCTCCCGGGCAGCCGGCTTGCAGCCGCTGAGGCTTAGAACCAGCAGGCTCACGGCCACAACCGCCAGTGGCCCTAACCGCCCCTGCAGCTGCGTTTGCATGCGCTCAGTTCCCCGATCCGGCGGCAGGGCTTGGGGCGCGCACCCCGAGACGGGTGACCCAGCGGACCCACCAGTGTCCCTCGGTGAGCAGACCATCGGGGTTGATGATCGCCAGGCGTAGCGGTGCGCCATCGTTCTCGGCGAGAGGCTGGCCATCCTGCTCGAAGATGAGCAGAAACTGCACGGCGCCCCCAGGCACGAGCCGTAGGGTATCAGCCGCGAACGTGTCGATGTCGCCCTGTAGCTGCCGGTAGTCAAAGACCATAGAGTAGCCGTCCCGAGCCGAGACCTGCAAGAGATCGGAGGCGGTCATGCCGCCGACCAGATCGAGCAGGGTTTCGAGAGGGATGCCCTTGACGCGGAAAGGCCCGTAGATGGTGCCGACGGAGGAGAAAAAGCCTCCCGCGGTCTCGACCGTGGGCAGGGCGAGGAGCTCGGCATAGGAAAGGACCTTCTCGCTGCCGTCACGGCCGACAAGGGCAAGATCCCAGTCGACGGGCGCCAGGCGGTTGTGCTGGGTCCACTGCAGGTACCCCAGGCCCAGGGCAGCCACAACGAAAAGGAGGCCCGCGATCAGGATCAGGAGGGTCGTTCTGGAACTGACTGCAGACGGGTTTCTCAGTGTGCTTCCCTCTTCAGACGGATAAAGGCCACGACAATCAGCAGCAGGCCGACGAGGCCCAAGCCCAGGGTCAGCCAGAGCAAAGGCGTGGCCAGGCCGGGCGAGGACGGAGTGGAGCGTTGCGGCATAGGCGTCGGCTGACGCGGCGTCGGCGTGGCCTGCGCCGAAGGTGCGGCGGCGGGTGCCTGTTCCTGCGAATGGATGACGAGGCGATTGATCCATTTCCCCGAGAGGCCGTTGGTGCTGGGCAGTCCCTCGTAAAAGTGCTGGTACTCTTCCTGCGGCAAGCAGACGCGCATGTCCTCGTTGCCAAAGACGTGCTGGCCGGCGTCGTTGGTCGTGCCGGTTACAAAGACGATCTGCATGGCGGTGTGGAAGCCGTCCAGGCCCGGATAGCCGGTGCCGTAGCGTTCGCCGGAGGCGGTCTCCTCCCCGTTGTACCAGGCCAGCACAATGGGGCCCTGGCGGTCGAGGGGCTCGTACACGTTTGCGTAGGCAAACTCAGTGTGTCAGCCATCCACGGCCAGGAAACTCACTTCATCGCCGGGCTGCATGCCACCGACCAGGTCGCACAGGTCGCGGGAATTGCTGCCCATCAGCGCGCCTTTGTCCTTGAGATTCTGCGTCTCGGCCGGGTCCCACATGTCGCCCTCGAACACCGGGCCCTGGTGGTAGTAGTGGGTCAGGCCATCACCATGCACCGGCAGGTTATCCTTCATCCACTGGTAGGAGACGGTCTTCTCCTGGAGCACCGTGGCGCCATCGGAGGCCAAGCGGATGATGTGCAGCTCCGTCGTGGCCCCTGAAGCGGAGGCAGGTCCAGGAGCAGCAGCAAGCAGGAACAGCAGGCTGGCAACCAACCAGCAGCAAAGCAGGTTTTTGCTCATCTCAGAGAGTCCACCTTTCGGGCTATGCTGGCTTTGTATCTGCGCAAGAGCACATACCCAACAATGTTGGCGACCATCACAGCAGTGGCCGCAAAGAGCAGCATCTCGTTGTCCGACGCCTGGCGTTGCTGGGCGAGCGTTTCCTCGCCGCTCTGGGAGACCAGCGCCTTGAGCTTGACCCCCAGGGCCACATTATCGCCAATGTCACAGACAAAGGTGAGCTTGCCCTGGTACTCGCCATTGGGCAGCACCTGGTTGCCGAATAGCTCGAGCTCGAAGCGCTGCACCTGGGCAGAACCCTGCACCGAGAGGGTTGCCGGTCTCACCTCGAAGGGCAAGTCTTCGGTGCCCACCAGGACTTGAGCAGGGCGGCTGGAGGTGATGTTGACGCGGAAGGTCTGGCTGGCGGCGCTGTCCACCTTGATGTGCACGGTCGCCGGAGAGACGCGAAAGTCGCCCTCCGGCGGCAGCGGGGTCTGCTGTGCCTGCCATGGACGAAGGACGACGGTCTCAAAGACAGTGTTAGGAGGGTAGATTTCCTCAACCTGGCGGTTGTCGTCGGAGACGCGGGCGACCTGGACAAAATCAACGGTCGTCTCGCGCAGGTCCACGGTGACCCGCGCATAGCCGAGGGTTTGGGCCAGGCGGTTCTGCATGCCTGGCGGGGCTTCGGGGCTCAGCTCGGCGAGCGCCCCACCGCCCGTACCCACGGTGAGGTAATGCAGCCCGCGGGCCAGATAGCGCTCGTAGGCATGGACGTGGCCGCTGAAGACGGCAGTCACGTCTGCGTCGACCAGAATGTCCTCCCAGGACTGGCGGGAGAGCTGCCAGCCGCCAAAGTTCCTGGAGTCAGAGCTGAAAGAGGGGTAGTGATAGAAGACAAAGCGGCAGTCGGAGCCAGGCTGGCACTCTTCGCGCAGCCACAGTTGTTGCGCGTCAAAATCCGCCCAGCTATTGGTGTCGAGCACGAGGAAGCGCAGGCCGCCGACAGCGAAGCGGTAGTAGCGGGGCATGCCAAAGATCTGGTCGTAGACGGGCGAGTCGTTCTCGTGGTTGCCGATGACGGGATAGATGGTGTGCCTGACCAGCATGTCCCGAGCTGCCGCGAAGAAAGCGTCCCAGCGGGGGATATCGTCGGCATCGTAGGTGAAATCGCCCAAATGCACAACAAAGGAGAGGTCCTGCTCCTGGGCAATGCGCTCGGCTACCAGCTTGTGCCTCTCCATCTGCGTGAACCAGGGGTCCTGCTCCTGAGAATCACCATAGACGACAAAGGTAAAGGGCAGGGCACCGAGCGTCCGCAAAACAGAGCCGCG
>DIVN01000155.1 GCA_002435875.1 Anaerolineales bacterium UBA6131 | reverse complement strand
CCCGCCGGCACCTGCTATACTGCCCATGAAAGCGCTTGCAGAAAACGGTTTCAGTAGCGGATAGCTGTGCGAGGCGAAGCCTTGGCTCAAGCACCTACTCTCCACGATGTAGCCCTGCGCGCGGGTGTGTCTAACAGCACCGTCTCCCGCTGTTTCAACCACCCCGACCTTGTTGAGCGCACCACCCTCGAGCGCGTCATGGCTGCTGCGCACGACCTCGGCTTTGCCCCCAACGCTCTGGCCCGTGGCCTGGCCACCGGTCAGAGCGGCATCGTCGGCCTCATCGTCCCGGACATCACCAACCCGTTCTTCAGCCTGGTCGCCCGTGGCTGCGAGGATGAGCTACGCCTGCACGGCCTGACCCTCCTCCTCTGCAACTCGGACGAGCAGCCGGACAAGGAGCGCGAAATCTACCGTTCCCTGTCCAGCCAGCACATCGACGGCCTCATCTACGCCAGCAATTGCGGCATGCCCAACCACCGCGCAGGCCACTCTTCCGCCCAGCGCGCCGTGCCCACGGTCTACATCGAGCGATCCGTCGATGCCCCGCATGTCGACGCTGTCTACACCGACAACGAGAGTGCCGGCCACCTCGCTGCCGAGACATTGCTGCGCCTCGGCCACCGTTGCGTCGCCGTAGTTACCGGCTTTCTCAATACCGTCACTTCCGAAATCCGCCTCGCCGCTTTTCGCAGGCGCCTGGCGGAGGGCGGCGTCGACCTGGCGCCCGAGCAGATTATTCAGGGCGACTTCAAGCTCTCCGGAGGCTCGGCCGCCGCACCCTGCATCCTCGCCCTGCAGCCGCGCCCGACCGCCATCTACACCATGACTGACCTGATGGCCTTTGGTTTCCTGGGTCGCCTGGCCCAGCACGATGTGTATGTACCGCAGGACATTTCCATCATCTCTACCGATAACCTGCCTATTAGCGAGTTCGCCGTCCCTGCGCTCACCACCATCCATGTGCCCAAGTATGACCTGGGCCGCGAAGCGGCCAGAATGCTCCTCTCCCGCCTCAGCCGACCCCTCGTTCCTGGCCGCCGCAAGGTATTGCCAGTCCATCTTATCGAAAGGGATTCATGTCGAGCCCTCGCCTGAACTCCAAACAACTCACCTCGGAGCAAGCCCGCTCTGCCATGACCATCCTGGCTGGCCTGGGTTTTGCCAACGTCTGCGCCTCCAACATCTTCTTCCCCATGCTCCCAGCTCTGCAGGAGGCCCTCCGCCTGCCCGCCTTTCAACTGGGTGCCTGGACCTCCATCCCCGCGCTGATCTCGCTCATCTTTGGCCCGCTTTTGGGTCGCCTGGGCGACATGCGCGGCCGTCGCTCCGTCGTCTTTCTCGGCCTTTTCTTCTTCATCATCGGCGCCTTGCTCTCGTTCTTCATCCCCGCCCTGGCTGCCTTCTCTCCCTACGTGCTCATCATGGTTGGCCGCATCCTGCAGAATCTTGGCCACGCGGCCACCTTCCCACAATACCTGGCCGTGGCCAGCGAATCCCTGCCCACCAAGGCCCGCCAGAAAGCCATGGGCACCATCGAATCGTGGACCAGCATCGGTGGCATCTTTGGCCCCATCATCGGCAGCCTGCTGCTCCCGTTTGGCCTCTATCTGCCCTTCCTGGCCACCGCCGTGATTGCCCTGCTCGCCCTGCTCGTCGCCTGGCGCACGCCCTTTCTCCCTGGTCGCGTTGCCCCACATGCCCCTGCTGGTCATTCGCCTCGTCCCTCCTTGCGGCTTCTCACGAGTGGCTGGCACGCCTTCCTGGGTGGCTTCCTGGTCATGGGCCTCATGGTCGCCGTGCAGACCTTCGCCGGCACCTTCGCCCGCGATCAGTTGGCGGCCTCTCGCCTGGTGCAGGGGCTGATGACCAGTGTCGTGCCTGCCGCCATGGCCGTTGGCTCCATCCGCGTCTCCTCGCACGAGAGCGAGCACCGCGTGCGCAACCGCACCGTCATCGTTTCCGTCGCCATCACAGTGGCCGGCACCTTGCTGTGGTTCACCTCTCGGCAGGTACTCGTCGCCTTGCTCGGCCTGCTCGGCATGGGTCTCGGCCTGGGCACCTGGCTCCCTGTCGGTGACCATGACATCTCCGAGACCAGTACCGATGCCACGCGTGGCACCCGCCTGGCCATCCTCCATGCCAGCAAGACCTTCGGCATCTTTGTTGCCCCGGCCGTCGCCGGCCGACTCATTGACCAGTTTGGCAACTACAGCACCGCTTTCGGTGTTCTACTATTGGTTTTCGGCGCGCTTTCCATCATCAGCGTCGTTGGCCGCCGGCGCGATGTGCCGGCCCCGCGCTGAAACCTGAGAGAGGAGGTGAGAGGTTCTCGGTGATGCTCGCGCGGCTCCGTGGCCGTGGCGTATTAGGCACTCTCGCACGGAAGGGGGCGCTTCGGACCAGTACTCATACTTCAACAGGAGGATTGTCGCATGTCGCTCAGTGAGAGGATTAAGAAAGACTTTAATACGGCTGCCATTGTGTTGATCCCCATCGCCATCGGTATCAACATCGTCGGTCAGTTCTTCGTCATGTCCCTGCGTCTGCCCCTCTGGCTGAACACCGTCGGCACCATGTTGACCGGTGTGCTCTGCGGTCCCTGGGTCGCAGCCGCTACAGGCATCCTGAGCAACGTCGTCGCTGCCTTCACCATCGAGGGCCCCACCTCGCTCTACTTCGCCCATGTCAACGCCGTCTATGGCGTCGTAGCGGCCTTGCTTGCCGGCAGGGGCTGGTTCCGCAAGGCCTGGACCGCCTACCTGAGCGGCTTTGTAGGTGAGATCGTCGCCATTCCCTTCGGCGCTCCCGTCTCCGTGCTTGTCTTTGGCGGCATCACCGCAGGCGCCGGCAGTGCCATCACCGCCTTCGTGATGAGCACCGGCCGCAGTATCTGGGAATCCGTCATTGCCACTTCCACGGTGGTCGATGGCCTGCTTGACAAGGGGCCCAGCGCCCTGATCGTCTTCTTCATCGTCAGGGCTCTGCCCAAGCGCAACCTGTACAAGTTCAGCCGGGCGGCCTGGAACGTGCTCGGCGAAAAGACCGAGGCCTAGTCTACAGGCTCAGATCAACACTCTCTTGGGGAGGAGCGGTTGCTCCTCCCCAGTTCTGGAGGTGCACGAATGGCCACCACCCTGGCCTATCAGAAACGCGACTCGCCCATACACAAGCTGAATCCGCTGACGCCCCTTACCTTCGCCCTGTGCGTCACCCTCCTCGGGGTCACCACCAACAACCCCTGGATACTGTTTTCGGTGTTCTTCATCTCTCTGGC
>DIVN01000174.1 GCA_002435875.1 Anaerolineales bacterium UBA6131 | reverse complement strand
CAGCCCTGATGCTAATGCCGATATCAATCCCGATACTCCGGCCAATACGCTCGGATGCTCTCACTGCGGCGACTGATACTCACCCGGGCCCAAATCTGTGGCAGTGAGGGTGGCAAGCGTCGCTGCAGACGTCCCACGCAGGCTCCGAATCTGCTGTCGCAGCTTCTCCGCGTTGGCGTGATCGCCGCGCTCCAGCCTGAATGCCAGTTCCGTCGCCAGATGGGACAGCCTCGCCGTGTGCTTGGCCTCGTTCAGCCCCTCGCCAGCAAGCGCCTTCCACTGTGTCGCCACACGTCGGCGATACGACCCAACTACATCATACTCGTCTTCGCTGATGAGGCCGCCCTCTACTTCTGCCCTCAGGTGGCCTGTGATCCATCTCTTCTCCTGGCGCCAGGCCAACACGACGACCCAACCGATGATCAGCACGCCAGCCCAGTCGGACACCAGGCTGATGAGCGCACTGTAGCAGACCATCTGCGACAGTGAAGTGAACAGGTTGTGGATCGCATGCGCGGCAACAGCCCCCAGCAGACCGAGCGGTACCGCCATCCACTTTACCCAGCCACCCCGTGCCGTCCGTGCATATCCAAGAGCAGCCCCGAACAGCGCTGTGAACATGCCGTGATTCAGCCCAAAGACAATGGTACGCAGCAGGATGGTCACCCAAAGGACTGTGTGGCTGTCTTGTTCGAGGCTGCTCACAAAGTACAGCACATTCTCGGTCATGGCGAAACCAAAGCCAATCGTTCCCCCGTAGATCACTCCGTCCAAGACGTTATCCAGTTCGCTGCGGGGCCGCAAGAAGAGGACAAGCAAGGCGGCTCCCTTGGCCAATTCCTCCACTACCGGTGCCAGCAATGATGTTCCCAGCAACTGAGCACCAGCTTCACCAAACGCACCCAACGGAGCGCCCAGTGCTATCTCAGCCACGACCGACGCCAGCACGGCAGGTATCGCTCCCCACAGGAAGGCTGCGGACAACAGCCGGAGCGGCTCTTTCTCATAGCGGTCCAGCCACCACAATACCAGCACATAGCACACAGTCGGGACTACGGCCGCCAGAACAGAGACTGTCCATCCCACGGATTGGTCCATGCTATCCCTGCACGCGACGCTTTAGCTTTGCCCAGGTCGAGAACAGGTGCACATGTGGGCTGCTAGCGCTGCCTCCGATCTGGGCGCCCCGTAGGCTTTCCAGCAGGCTCTTGCCGTCGTGAAATGGTTCGAGTACGACGTATGCCTGCCCAATCTCATGGACGCTGTGCGCATCGCTCCCCGCCGCCCCGAAGATGTTAGCCTCGCGGGCCAACTCCATGGCCCTGGCGTTGTCCGACGGGTACAGGTTTCGCGCGTTAAGCACTTCAATGATATCGACTACATCCACGATTTGTCGCAGAGCCTGCTCCCCAATCGCCGAACCTCGATAGCGGTCAACAGGGTGGGGGACATACACCAGGCCACCTTGCTGCCTGATCCGATCCACCGTCTCGACTAGGCTCAGCCCCGGGGGAATCCGCTCCTCCAGAAACAGCCCAGCGATCTCGCCCTGCTCTGTCATGATCTCCTCGCCCACCACAACCAGAAACGGCGGGGCCATCGCTCGCAAGGCCAAGGCTCCTTCGATCACATTGTGGTCAAGGATGCACACTGCCCCAAGCGTATGTTTGGCTGCCGCCGCGATCACCTCCGCTAGCGTAGTCAGCGCATCGTCTGAGTAGCAGGTGTGCACGTGGAAATCCGCCATGATCTTGCGTGTTGCGCTCTCGGCGCCAGGCCCGCAAACCTGATCAGCCATAGTCACCTCAGTCTCGGATTTCTACCTCTTGTCCCTGGTAGGGAACGAGCACATCGTCGACGCCCAGGGCTTTGATGCCATCAGCCAGAGCCTCGGCCGCGGCTTGCTCTCCGTGCACCACAAAGACACGTTTCAGCTTGCCGTCAGTGTTCACCTTCGCCACATAGTCGAGTAGTTCGGTGCGGCCAGCGTGCGCACTATAGCCCTCAAGCATCACTACTTCCGCTGACACCGGCCAGTTCTCGCCCAAGATTTGTACCTTCTTCCAACCGTCCACGATTTTGCGGCCCAGAGTATTCTCCACCTGATAGCCCACGAACGCGATCGTATTGCGCCCATCGCCGATATGATGAATCAGGTGGTGCAGGATGCGTCCGCCTTCACACATGCCAGATGCGCTGATAATGATGCAGGGTTCCTGCAAATCATTCAAGGCCTTGGACTCCTCCACCGAGCGGGTGTAGTGTAGGCGATAGAAACCAAAGGGGTCGTTTCGTTGCTCGAGCAGCGCAAGGAGGTCAGCATCATAGCATTCCGGGTGCAAGCGGAAGATCTCCGTCACATTGACGGCCAGCGGGCTATCTACGTATATCGGCAGGTTCGGCAAGCAGCCACTTTCCGACAGCGTGAGCAAGTCGTAAACGATTTCCTGTGTCCGGCCCACGGCAAAAGCTGGGATGATCACCTTGCCGCCGCGCTCATAGGTTCGGCGGACTACTTGGCAAAGAGCATCACGTGCATCCTGTGGGCCCTGATGCACGCGGTCGCCATAGGTGCTTTCGATGATTAGATAGTCGATGCCGCGCACCACCTCTGGATCGCGGATGATGGGCAGGTGCTTGCGGCCCAGGTCGCCCGTAAAGCACAGTCGTACACGCCGACCATTCTCATCCATATCCAGAATGGTAATGGCTGAACCGAGGATATGCCCAGCGTCATAGAAGGTGCCATGCAACCCAGGAGCAATCGCGAACGGTCGGTGATAGCCTACACCAACCAACGACTCTAGCGCGGCTCGTGCATCGCGTACATCATACAATGGCTCCACACGCGGCACGTTCCGCCCACGGCGCTTCTTGTTAAGGTAGGCCGCGTCGTACTCCTGGATCTTTGCCGAGTCTATCAGCATCGCACCGCAGAGGTCCACAGTGGCCGGAGTCGCAAAAATGTCCCCGCCAAACCCGGTGCGCACCAGGCTCGGCAGGTTCCCGCTGTGATCGATATGAGCATGAGAGAGCACTGTTGCCCGCAACCGTTCCGCGGAAAAAGGCAGCTCACGGTTCCGCCGCTGGCTTTCTTCTCGGCGCCCTTGATACAGGCTACAATCCAGCAGTACGCGGTCACCACCCGCCTCGATCAGATGCATCGAGCCGGTCACAGTTCGTGCGGCCCCCAGAAACGATATCTTCATCATCTCCTCCCCGAGAAATCATCAGCCCTGATGAATTTGTCACTTGGCCCGTTTGACAGAAACCGCTTGCGCAGGGCGCGCAAGCACCTGCACCGCCACTACCGCCTCTTGCTACGTGTAAGAAACGGCAACATGGCTAGGTTCCGAGCCGAGTTGAGTGTAGAAATCCCCACACTGCGTACCAGGGACAGTTTCTGTCGCAAGTCGTGGAGGGAGAACCAGGTTGGGATGACGGTCTCAACCCGAGAGACCGGCACCCGTTCCACGCATCCATAGCGCAGGACTGATGCTGCCCAGTTCAGGCCAGCACCAAAGCTGAGCAGCAGAACATGATCTCCCTGATGGATACGCTTCTGTTCTAGAGCTTCGCACAGCGCAATGGCGACGGATGCCGATGAGGTATTCGCGTATTTGTCCACATTCACGACGATCTTCTCCATGGGGAAGCCGAATTGCTCAGCTATCCATTCCATAAAGCGCAGATTTGATTGCTGAGGAATGACCAGAGCAATGTCCTCCACCGAGAGGCCATTCGCCCTCAATTGCTCGCGGATCGCCGGTCCGATGCTGCGCACGGCAAAACTGAGCAAGCGCTGCCCGTCCATCTGCAACGATCGCAGATCCTCAGCAAAAGGCTCTGCGTTGATCGGATGGCGGCTGCCGGCCGCGCGGTAGATAAGCGCATCATAGTCCCGACCCTTCGTGCCAAGCGAAAAGGACAGGAAGCCCGTTGGTTGTTCACTCGCTTCCAGGATCACAGCACCAGCGCCATCACCAAAGAGGACACAGGTTCTTCGGTCGGCCCAGTTCAGGAACTGCGAAATCACCTCCGTGCCAACAACGAGAACGCGCTGATACACTCCACTGGCAATAAACTGATTAGCAACCGACAAAGCATAGAGAAAGCCAGGACATCCGGCCCTCAAGTCGAATGCGGCCGCATGGGTGGCGCCAAGCTCGGCCTGCAGTATCGGGGCCGCGCCAGGCAGGTGATAGTCAGGAGAATACGTTGAGACGATGATCAAGTCCAGATCGCTGGATTGCAGCTTGGCTACAGCCAGGGCATCCCGCGCTGCCGCTGCTGCCATCGAAACGGCCGTCTCACCAGGACCAACCACTCGCCGCTCTCGGATGCCTGTGTGCTTGCTAATCCATTCATCGCTGGTCTCCACAATCTGCGCCAGATCATCATTCGTGACCACCTTGGCTGGCAGACACTTGCCCCAGCCCACAATTGCAGCGTACATACTCGACGTCCTCCTATCCAAGACTAGAACAGAACAGCGGGTAGCCCGGTAGCGCCCTTGCTGCCCGCCATCAAACTAATATCAGGAGCCACCACCGCCGTCGTTCTGACGGCGGTAGCGCTTGCCTCGGCTATGACCG
>DIVN01000002.1 GCA_002435875.1 Anaerolineales bacterium UBA6131 | reverse complement strand
CTCGAGAGTCGCTACCAGGCGAAGCGGGTTTGGGACTGCTCGCACCGGGTAATCATGCCAGGTCTCATCGATGCCCACGGGCACGCCGGCCACTCACTTCTGAAGACCGTTGCCTCTGATCTGCCTTCCCGCTGGGGAGGCATCGTAACCGACGTCTACTTGCACCACACTACGGATGAGTTCTGGTACATAGAAGGTCGCCTCTCAGCGTTAGAACGACTAAAGTTCGGGGTCACTTGTGGGTTGTGTGTCATTGGTTCTCAACCACGCAGCGACGATCCGATCATGGCAAGCAACCACGCTCGCGCGTATGCGGAGGTCGGAATTCGCGAGGTCGTTGCGGTTGGTCCGTGTAATCCCCCATGGCCCCACAAGTTCAGCAGATGGGCCGATGGAAAGCGTGTGGACCGTGAGCTGGACCTGGAAGAGACCCTCGCTGCCACCGCAGAGGTGATCAAGGCCTGGCACCATGGTGCGAACGACCGCATCCGTGTGCATGTCACTCCGTTCCTAATTGTCCCGTCGATGAGCTCTTCAGACCCGACACCAATCGACCTTGCCGAGTCGCTGGAGCCTTTTGATCGTCAACAATCACGAGCAGTACGAGACCTTGCCGAGAAGCACAACACGCGCATCCACTCGGACGCTTTCGGAGGGATGGTCAGGCTAGCGGCAAGGGACGAGTTTGGACTGCTGGGCCCAGATGTGCTGCTGCAGCACTGCATCGGGCTATCTCCGGATGAGATTCGCATTCTGGGCAAGACAGACACGAGGGTTGGTCACTCTCCCGGCAAGACGCAATTACGCGCACGCTGTCCAGTTCCAGAGCTGCTCGACGCGGGCGTCACCGTAGCCGTAACCACTGACGGCACAGCGCCGACGAGCACGTTTGATCCGTTCCAAGCCATGCGCAAGGCGCAGTTTGTCCAGCAGCTCCATTTCCGGGACCAATTCTACATGCCGGTCGGCAAGCTGCTGGAGATGATCACCATTGATGCTGCCCGGGCGCTTGGCTGGGAAGATGAACTTGGCTCATTGGAGCCAGGCAAGAAGGCCGATGTTGCGATCGTGAACATGAGACAGCCCCACCTGGCGCCCGAGTTCATGATCCCTCACCGCTTGGTATACGAAGCTGTCGGGAACGATGTCGAGTCTGTCATTGTCGATGGGCGCGTGATTATGGAGAACCGCCGGGTCCTCACCGTCGATGAAGAAAGCATCCTGACGGCCGCCCAGCACGAGGCCGAAGCGACGGTCCAGCGCGCAGGACTCGATAAGTACATGCAGATGCCGTCTGGCTCGTGGGGGCATGCGCGTCTAGACTGGTAGAACCACGCACGCATGTGGAGCCGGAGATCAGCCGGCTGCAAGTATCGCCATTGCCACCGATCGTACAAGGCGCTGAGAGCGTCAACAAGAGCACCTGGAAGGAGGATAGACAATTGAATCGATACATTCCCAGTGAGGCAGACATGGTATCGCGATGCCGCGCTACTCTTAACCCGGGCGCGTACGTGATCTTGCCGCAGCCCAACCGGGTGACGAGCACCATTCCGGATTTCCAGGGCACGGCAGTCCAGGTCCTGGCAGCGCCGGAGATGGGAGCTCGCTTTGTGCAATACGAGCTCATCATGGACCCTGGTGGAGGCAGTATCGAGCCCCTCACCGATGACTTGGAACACTTCTTATATGTCTTGGAGGGCGATGTGTCGCTCAGCGTGGATGGCACAAAGCATGCCCTGCAGGTAGGGGGGTATGCCTGGCTTGCCCCAGGCACGACCTATCACATGCTGAACGCCAGGGAGGAGAAGAGTCGCGTTCTTTGGCTTCGCAGACGCCACATCCAGAACCGCCGATGGTCGACGCCCAAGGCCTTCGTCTCCCACGAGCAGCAAGTGCCGGCCTTGCCAGAGGACACCTATCTGGAGCAACACCTCATCCCATATGAGAACCCCGCCTTTGACATGGGCGTGAACCTGCTGAACTTTGAGCCGGGCATCTACTTTGGCTTTGTGGAGTCTCACATCATGGAGCATGGGCTCTATATGCTGGCCGGTCGTGGCGTGTACTGGCTCAACGGTGACTTTCACGAAGTGCAGGCCAACGACTTTATCTACATGGCGCCCTATTGTCCGCAGTTCTTCTATGCCACAGGCTGGGAAAAGGGCAGATATCTGGTTTACAAGGATGTCAACCGCGACTATACTATCAGCCTGTAGTGTCTGACAGCCTTACATGCGACTAGCCTAATCACAAAAGGAGAAAAGGATGATTACATCAGGATTGAAAGGCCGAGATTTCATCTCTCTGCGGGACTTTAGCAAGGCTGAGGTCGAGAGCATGCTGGAAGTGGCCTTGCAGCTCAAGGCGGACAACGCCATCCGCCGGCGCCACACCGACATTCTGCCAGGGCGCACCCTGTTCATGATCTTCTTCAACGCCTCCTTGCGCACCAGGAACAGCTTCGAGGCCGGTATCTACCAGCTGGGCGGCAATTCGCACTTCCTCAGCCCTTCTGACACGCGCGTTCCGGCACTCAAGGGTGAGGAGATTGCCTATCAGACTGAGCGCATCTCGGACATGGCGCGCGTTCTTTCTCGCATGGGCGACGCCATCTCCATCCGCATTCTAGGTGACAAGGTCGACTGGGTCTACGACAAAGGTCTGCGCGTTATCCAGGAGTTTGCCAAGTGGTCGGATATCCCAGTCATCAATATGGAAGACAATGTCTACCACCCGTGCCAGGGCATGGCTGACGTCATGACGCTGCGGGAGATGTACGGACGCGACCTGCGCGGGCGCAAGCTTGCTGTGTCCTGGACGTACTCACCCAGTACAAAGAAACCTATCGCGCCGCACCACGATTTCATGTACGCCGCGAGCTACTTTGGGCCAGAGATCGTGTATGCACGTCCGCCCGAAATGCGCATCGACCCAGAGATTGAAGCGGCAATCAAGGCCAATGTGGAGGCCAACGGTGGCTCCTACTCGGTCGTAGACAACATGGAAGATGCCTGTGATCAAGCCGACATCGTCTATGCCAAGAACCACGTATGTCTCGACCTCCTACCTCCTGTTGCTGCACAGCCCAAGCACGAGGAGATGGCCAAGCTGTTCCTGAAGTACAAGGATTGGATCGCTGATGAGCGCCGCATGAAAATGGGCAAGCCCGACGCCAAGTACATGCACTGCCTACCCTGCGAGCGCGGTTTCGAAGTCACCGACGAGGTGATGGACGGGCCATGGGGTGCCATCTTCGACGAAGCGGAGAACCGCTTGCATGCCCAGAAGGGCGTGATGGCCTGCATTATCCCCTAGCCCCTGACGGGACAGCATCGACCATCGGTCAATGAGCGCAGCAAACACGTTTGATTTAGGAGGATCTATGAGCGCAAAGAAACGCGTAGGCATCATTGGCGCAGGGATCGTCGGCACTGCCCTGGCCTACTACTTGAGCGAGTACCCTGACATGGAAGTCACCGTGTTCGACAAAGGCTCCATCGGCTCGGGTACTACTGCCAAATCAGCAGGCACGGTGTGCCTGTTCGATGACTCGGTATCACACGAGTTCTGGCCGGTGCGCCTGCATGGTTTCCAGACATATACGGCGATGGAGCGCGAGGAGCCAGGCTCGGCCGGATTCCAGAAAACGGGCACCCTGGTGGTTGCCACCGACCAGGGGGTAGAGGACTTTGTCAAGAAGGGCATCCAGAATGCGATCGCTGCTGGCTACACGGGCGAGTACTGGACCGATGGGGACAAGATCCACAAGATCATCCCGGATCTGACCCTGGAGGGCGTGCTGGGTGCAGGCTACACGGCGGATGACGGCTATTTCGACGCCACGATGATCTCCAATACCTACGCCAACAAGGCCCGCGCCAAGGGCGCCAAGGTCATGATCTTCACCGAGGTGACCGGAGTGACCACCAAGGGCGGGCGCGTCACAGGCGTTGAAACCAACAAGGGCCCCTTCAAGTTCGATGTTGTGGTTGACGCATCAGGCCCCTGGGCGAGGCAAACCGGACGCCTGACGGGTATCGAGCTGCCCATCTGGCACACCAAAGCTGAGGTGTTCATCCTCGAGCCGCAGCCCAAGCTGGGCTATCTCTTCCCTGTGCTCAAGTACCCACGCTTCTACGCCCGGCTTGAGCACGAGGACATCTTTATCTGCAAGGCTCACCTGACCATGAACCTGAGCGATCCACAGCACGCCGGGATCTGGAACCCCGACGATTTGCCTCTGCGGGGCGGGGCCGAGGAGTACTTCCTGAACTTCCTCTTCGACCAGCTGGAGCAGTACTATCCCCGGCTCTTGAGCTCGGGCAAGAAGAACGACTGGGTCGGTTACCGTGCGGAGACGCCGGACTTTTTGCCGATCCTCGGCGACTCTCCAGTAGAGGGCTACCTGCTCAATGTCGGTTTCGGAGGCAACGGCGTGATCGAGGCGCCTTCGGCCGGCGTCGACATGGCCAAGTACATCGCGACGGGCGAGAAATCGGCCCTGATTGAGAGACTTGCGTTCAAGCGCTTTGAGACATTGGGCCACAATCCATTCGAGGCCTAGAGCAGGCCACATCGGTCTCCAGATTCCGTGTCGCACTGGCCCTTGGCATGGAGTCTGGAGATCATACTTGTAGACCAGCGGAGGTGTTTATATGACATCGAGCAGTGAAGTCCGCACAATCACAAAGATGGTACAGTCGATCGGTTTCCAACAACACAGCCTCATCTCCATCAATGACCTCTCGAACGAACAACTCTACGGACTCTTCGAACTCGCTAAGGCGCTGGAGCCATGGAACCGCTCAGCGATCAACCTGCTGTTCGGCAATCTCATGGCCGCGCTCTTTTTCCAGCCTAGCACGCGCACACGCATGAGTTTCGAGACAGCCATGTCGCGGCTTGGCGGGTCGGTAGTCACAGAGACCACTCCGCTGATTTCCTCCGCGATTGCCAAGGAAGAGAGCCTTGCCGACATGCTGAAGGTTGTCTCCAAGTACGCCAACGTGATCGTGATCCGCCATCCCAACTCCGACGAAGCCCGCGACGGGGTTACCTATTGCGAGTGTCCCGTGATCAACGGCGGGTTTGGAGACTGGGAACACCCCACACAGGCCCTCCTGGATCTCTATACCCTATGGCGAACATGCGGACGCGTAGAGGGCATCAAGGTGGTCGTGGCCAGCCCTAACCTGGTGGCTGCGCGAACCGGCCACTCCATGGCCTACGGTCTGGCCAGGCTCGGCGCGAAGGTGCTCTTGGCCAGCACTTCCCAGTACAGGACACCCGCGGAGGTGATGGCGAAACTCAGCGAAGTCAAGGGCGACGTGACCGAAGTCTTTGACCTCGACCAGGATGGCTTCAACGACCTGGTTTCTGGCGTGGATCTCATCTATCTCCCAGGCTGCAGTGCGCCCAAGGGTGGTGAAGCCGAGTCGTTCAAGAAGATGATGGATGACTACTATGTCCGCTACGAAACCCTGCGCAAAGTGCAGGAACAGGGCGGGCGCACCGTCTACATCACCCATACCCTGCCACGACGCCCGGGGGAGATGGACCTGCGGATCGACAAGTCGCCCAGTCAGTTGTACTTTGAGGCGATCGCCTACAGCGTGTCCATCCGCATGGCGCTCCTGGCCAGCATTCTGGGCTAGAGTCGCCAAAGCCAGAATGCACCGTATTCTTGAGGAGATGAGCCATGAGAACGATGATCCGCAATGCAAGAGTGCTGACCATGGACAACTCATTCAACGAGTTGTCGAGGGCAGACATCTTGGTCGAGGGCACCAAGATCGCTGCTGTTGGCCCCGACCTCCCTGTTCCGGAAAACACCCAGGACCTGAAAGTGATCGATGCCCAGGGCCTGCTGGCGATGCCGGGGCTGGTCAATGGGCATTTTCACTCACCAGGCAACTTTGTACGGGGTGCTTTGGACGACCTGCCTCTTGAGATCTTTATGCTCTACGAGGTCCCGCCGCTTAGCGACAGCCCCCCATCGCGGCGCCTTGCTTACGTGCGCACTCTGCTCGGGAATATCGAGATGCTCAAGCTTGGCATCACTGCCGTCCACGACGATGCATTCTATGTGCCTGTGCCCAGTGAAGAGGCGGTCGATGGTCTCATGCAATCCTATGCTGACAGCGGCATCCGTGCTGTGGCTACCATCGACCAGCCCAATGTCGTCGAATATGACAAGTATCCTTTCCTGAAGGAGCTGCTGCCAGAGGCCATGCGCAAGCAGATGGCCGATGCCCCGCGCATGTCGACCAGAGAGCTTATGGGTCACTATGAATACCTGCTCAAGCGGTGGCATGGTGCGTGCGATGGGCGCCTGCGCGCGGGTGTGTCCATCTCTGCACCGCAGCGCGTCACGGTAGACTACTTTGGCGAGCTATCCGACCTGAGCAAGCGCATGAACCTACCGTTCGATGTGCATGTGTTGGAGACCAAGCTGCAGCGGGTGCTGGGCATGGAAAAGTACGGCAAGTCACTGGTGCAGTATGTCAGTGATCTCGGCTTCCTCGATGAGCGTATGATGATCATCCACGCCATCTGGGTGGACGATGCGGACATAGAGCTGATTGCCCAGGCCGGCTGTTCTGTGGCGCACAACCCGGCGTGCAACCTGCGCCTCGGCAGCGGAGTCATGCAATTCCGGAAGCTGCGCGACCGTGGCGTATCGGTTTGTCTGGGCAGCGATGAGGCTTGCTCGGACGATGCTATCAACATGTGGTTTGTCGCCAAGGTAGCTGGCATCATACATACCCTGACCGATCCGGACTACCGCAAGTGGCCGACGGCCAAAGAAGTGCTGTGGGCGATGATCCGCGGGGGGGCACGCGCGATGCTCCTTGAGGGGCAGACCGGCGTGCTCGCACCAGGTTATGAGGCCGATCTCATCCTCGTTGACCTGAACAGCCTGGCTTTCACCCCGCTCAATGACGTCTATCGGCAACTCGTGTATTGCGAGACGGGCACATCGGTCGTCCTCACCATGGTCGCGGGCAAGATTGTCGCCGAACGCGGTCGTGTTCTCACAGTCGACGAAGAATCCATCAAGGCCGAGGTNNCTCGAGCCATACTATCGCCAGATGTACCTGAGGGCTGCCGCACGGGACGTTGGCATGAATCGGTGGGTCGGATCAGCGTGGCAGAACGTCAAGGAAGATCCACAATGACGGGGGGACCCGCGACAGCGGGACAGAACAACAGCAATCCTGAAAAGCCTATTCGTTTCGCCGTCATCGGGGGCTTGACCATCGACGATGTGGTGAATGCTGCCGGCGAGATCGCGCTGCACCAATGTGGCGGCAACGGTCTCTATGCCGCGGTTGGAGCCCGAATTTGGAGCGAGGGCATCGGCGTGGTTGCCAGGATTGGCGAGGACTATCCGCGCAGCTGGGTGGAGGGGCTGGCCGGTGGGGGCATTGACGTGCAAGGGGTACGTGAAGTGAGCGGGCCGCACCTGCTGCGGGGCGGCATGAAGTATGACAACAGGGGAGACCGCACAGAGTTCGTGGCCCACACTGATCTATCAGCTGAGGCGCCGGCCCAGGCCGTCCCGTCGGCATACATGCATGCGAGCCGAGAGACTGTGGCGGTGTCGCGTGCGCAGGTTGATTTTGCTCCGGAGCCTGAGGACGTGCCCCCTGCCTACCTTGCGGCCCAGGCCTTTCATCTGTCTCCGCGCATCTACGACAAACACATGCGCAGTCTGGCGCTCCTGAGCCAGCACGCCAAATGGGTGAGCCTGGACCCTGCCGTCTGGTACATGCGTGAGAGAAACGAGAGCAAGCTGTCCGCGCTCTTCGGGAATGTGGCGGCAATGCTGCCGAGCGAGGTAGAAGCTGCGGCATTCGCGGGCTCGCAGGACCCTGAGGAGGCTGCCCGCAAGCTGGGGCAGTTGGGACCCCAAATGGTCGCCATCAAGCTCGGGGCAGCGGGATCGCTGGTATACGATTGTCGAAGCGGGCGCACGAGCCGCGTTCCGGTCTATCCTGCTCGCGTGAAGGACCCCACTGGCGCGGGTGACTCGTTCTGCGGTGGCTTTATGGTGGGCTACGCTGAGACGCAGGATGCCGTCGCCGCCGCGATGTATGGCACGGTCTCCGCGTCGTTCGTGGTCGAAGGCTTCGGTGGGCTCTATGCGTTGCAGTTCAGCCGCCGTGACGCGGAGGAAAGGCTAAGCGTAGTTCGTGAGCGATGGGAGGCCGCGGGGCGCAGCTGTCATTCCTGAGTAATCGACACAACGGCAGCGCCCACGCGGCATCGGTATGCGGTCAGAAGCTCGACTCGGCCGCGCAGGTGCTGCCCCGGTTGGCACCATACGACCGTCGGTGGGTCTCCAAAGTCTGTGGAGAGGAGCGACCAAGATGATTCTGGATTCGCACGCACACGTTGACGTCGTTCCGGCACTGGGCTGGTACCACACCGCCGACAAGCTGGTGCGGCAGATGGACGAGGCTGGCATCGCCATGGCCGCCATCAGTGGCTACATGAATGCCCCTGGCCCCAACCCGGACAGCCTGCGCACGATTGCCGATGCCGTTGCCGCCTATCCCGATCGGCTGATTGGCTACGCCAGGTTGGATCCCTGGTTCGACGATGCCTGCGTGCGCACCCTAGAGGCTGCTGTACGCGACTGGGGTTGCCGTGGCGTCAAGCTCCATCCCGCACACTATACGCTACACCCCTTTGGCCAGCAGACGGTCAAGCTGGTTCGAAGGGCTGGTGAGCTTGGCTTGCCAGTGCTCTTTCATTGCGGCGATGAGATGATGTCACTGCCCTACCAGATCGATCGCCTGGCGGCAGCGTGTCCAGAGACTACGATCATACTGGCGCACATTGGGGGCTTCTTCTCCGGAAACGCGGCACTGGATGTGGCCGCGCGTCGAGAAAACACGTTCGTCGATACCAGTGAGATTCCTTTGCCCCACATGGTCCGCAGGGCCGTCGACGTTCTCGGCGCCGAGAAGGTACTCTTCGGCACGGATGGCCCCAGCATTGACATGGGGCTGGAAATCACTAAGGTGAAGCTGGCTGGGCTAAGCTGCAGCCAGGAAGAGCAAGTGTTTTGCCGCAACTATGCCACGTTGATGGGGATTCCTGTGGAGGACACCCGTGCGCATCATTGACGCCCACGCCTATGTAGGCCCAAGCCTGTTCGGGCTTTCGCGCACCATCGACGACTTGCTGCGTGCGATGGACGGGCTGGGCATCGACATGGCAGTTCTCTGCCCCAGCCGGCCGCCCGACTATGCCCTTGGCCCGGCAAACAAGTGGGTGGCCAAGGCTATAGGAGAACACCGGGATCGCTTCTACGGATGGGCCCGCGTCGACCCCTGGCAAGGCGCGGCTGCCCTTCAGGACCTGGAGCACGCACACCAAGACCTGGGTTTGCATGGGCTACTTCTCCACCCCTGGGAGGAACTTTGCCCCCTGTCAGAGAAGGCATACGACCCGTTGGTCGACTACGCCGCGGAACACAATCTGCCGGTGCTTATCGAGACGGGCTACCCGCTGGTTTCGCACCCGCTGGATGTCGCGGAAGTGGCCAACCGTCATCCGAAGGCCAAGCTGATTGGAACACACGGTCTCCAGCTTGACAGCAGCGCCTTTGCCTTGCTCGATGCCGAGACCGCGATGCGCGAGTGCCCCAACCTGCACATGGAAAGCTCGGGCATGTATGCCTTCGGGGTCATGGAGACTGTCGTGCATGAGCTCGGTTCCGGGCGTCTCATCTTTGGAAGTCACTCACCATGGCTGAACGCAGAGCTCGAGCTTGCCAGAATCAAGCGCCTGAGCCTCACCCCTGCGAAGCTTCAGGCCGTGCTTTGTGACAACATTGAGCAACTGATCGCGGCTGCCAGGTAGAACAAGAGATGCACTCAGCAAGTGACTCACGACTCGGAAAGGTGGCCTAGACCGCGATCACCCGCGACGACAGACGCCGCACACCAAGGAGCTGTCTGCGCGCCTACTGCTTCGAGAGGCCAGGCCGAGCCTTGATGCGGATGTACCTTGTGCACCCTCTAGCGCTGTTCGGAGACAATGGAAGGAATGTAAGGAGTTGTAATGGACCACAGCCCACTGCTTATGGAAATGACCTGGCCTGAGATACAGAAGGCCATCCGCGAACACCGTGTGCTGCTTTTCTGCGTCGGAGCCATCGAACAACACGGTCCCCACCTGCCTACAGGCGTGGACGTCTACCTGCCCATGGAGGTTGCGCTGCGGACCGCCCAGGCGGTCAATGCCATCGTCGCGCCTTGCACCAACTACGGCTACAAGTCACTGCTGCGCTCTGGCGGTGGCCCGTATTTTGTGGGCAGCATCGGTATGCGCGGGACCACGGTAATCGCCATGGTGAAAGACATCCTTTCAGAGCTGATCAGCCAGGGTTGGCGCAATTTGGTCGTCCTGGATTGGCATCTGGAGGGAATCCCATTTGTGTTCGAGGGCGCAGATGAGGCTATTCGCGAAGCCCCCGCTGGCAAGGATGTGAAGCTGGTCAAGGTGGACAACATCTGCGGACTGGCCATGCGTGAACATCCAGAGTTGCAGCGCCGCATGTTCGGAGATGACTTTCCCGGCTGGGCCGTGGAACACGCGGCGATCAACGAGACATCGCTGATGCTTGCTGCCCGACCAGACCTGGTGCACATGGACCGAGCGGTGGATGGAGAGCCACCTCAGCCTTTCGACTATGATGTGCTGCCGGTACCCAGATCGGCAGCTCCTGCCTCTGGCGTGTTCTGGAAGGCCACACGCGCTTCCCACGAAGTGGGCTGCGCATTTATGGATGCCCTGTCGGATACACTCGTACAGATCGTGCGCAAGGAGTTTCCGGTCAGGGAATAGCCAAAAGGTCGCAAGGACCGAAGTATACAGATATCCGAGGAGCAAGAATGGTCACTGTTTACTATGACCAGGACGCAGATCTGCAAGTCTTGGCCAACCGAACGGTAGCAGTAATCGGCTATGGAAACCAGGGACGAGCCCAGGCTTTGAACATGCGGGATAGCGGCGTGGATGTCGTCATTGGCGGGCGCCCCGGGCCCAGCCTTGAGCAAGCGCAAGCAGATGGCCTCCCCATCATGTCCATTTCGGAGGCCGTTGGGGCAGCCGACGTGGTGTCATTGCTGCTGCCCGACGAGGTGCACCGTGCCGTATATGAGCAAGACATCGAGCCTGTATTGAAGGCAGGTCAGACGCTGAACTTTGCTCACGGCTACAACATCTGCTATGGACGCATTCGTCCCAAGGCTGGAGTAGATGTAGTGATGATTGCTCCACGCATGATCGGCGTGGGAGTGCGTGATAGCTTTGTAGCCGGCGCTGGGGCTCCTGCATTCGTAGCCGTCGAACAGGATGCCTCGGGCCACGCCTGGCAGACACTCCTGGCACTGGCCAAGGCCATTGGTGCCACCCGCAGCGGTGCTTTCCAGGTTACCTTTGCGGAGGAAACGGAGCTGGATCTCTTCAGCGAACAGGTGGTCTGGCCGGTTGTCTCACGCATTCTTTCCCTGTCCTACGAAGTCCTCGTTGAGAGCGGCTACCAGGCAGAGCCTGTCCTCCTTGAGCTCTATGCGTCTGGTGAACCGGCGATTGTGATGCAGGGCATGGCCGACGTCGGGTTGTTCCGACAGATGGCACGGGTCTCCCGTACCAGTCAATATGGCACCCTCACCCGTGGTCCCGTTATGATTCCCGACAGCTACAAAGCACTGATTGCGGAACGACTCGAGGAGATTCGCAATGGTAGCTTTGCCAGGGAATGGGGGACGGATCAGGATGCTGGCCGGCCGACGTACAACGCACTGCGAAAAAAGGCACTCAGCCACCCGATCAACGATAGCGAGGACCGGCTGCACAGTCTGATCGCGCAGCCTGGCGCCAACAAGTCTACCGCAGAGGACTAGGCTCCAGACGCCCGCTTACGCCCAGCGGTTCCAAGCTTAGTTGCCTCTGGGTGAGCCACAGCGTTGGTGCCGTAGTTGGGGACGTGGGTGTCTATACCATACACGGACAAGGACACGTAACAGTCCAGGAGGATGCTCAGTCAATGCCTAACAACACTTTTGATCTCATCGTGCGCGGCGGGCAGGTAGTTTCTCCAAGGGGTGTCATCGCGGCAGACGTTGGCGTGCGCGATGGCCGCATCTGTGCTGTTGCGGATCGCCTTGATCCTGACCGGGCAGCGGCAACAATCGATGCCGGTGGCCTGCACGTGTTGCCCGGTTGTTTCGACACGCATATGCACCTGTGGGAGACGGGATTTACCAGCCGGCCGGATTTCCGTGACTCGACGCTGGAGGCTGCTTACGGCGGCATTACTACCATTCTCGACCATCCGCTCACCATTCCCGAGATCCTCAATGCCGATGGCTTTAGGGAAAAGGTCGCGCTGGGACAGGCAACCTCCTACGTCGACTTTGGTCTGCATGCGGGTATCAGCCCGCACAACCTGGCCGATCTGCAGGGTATGTGGGACGAGGGAGCCACCGCGTTCAAGATCTTCATGTGCCACTCCGGGTCGAAAGTAGAAGGCCTGTCCGACGGGGAGCTGATCGAAGCGTTTCGCACCGTGAGCCGTTTCGGCGGGATTGTGTTGTTGCATGCCGAAGCCGATCAGATGGTCCAGTACAACCGTGCTCGCCTTGAGGCGGCAGGCAGGAAGGATCCGCTCGCCTTTCTGGAGTCTCGTCCTCCTGAGGTGGAGAGCGAAGCAATCCGCAAAGCGTTGCACTTTGTCGAATTGAGCGGGGTGCGTGCCATCTTTGCTCACACCAGTGTCCCCGAGGGCATTGCAGCCATCGAGATCACCCGCGCAAAGGGTCACGAGATTTGGGTTGAAACCTGCCCGCACTATCTCTACTTTACCACGGACGATATGCAGCGACTTGGCCCATACGTCAAGTTTTCGCCCACGGTGCGTGATCCCGTTCGAGTCGAAGGGCTCTGGCGCGACCTGGCCGCTGGGCGGATCCAACTGATGGGCTCTGATCACGGCCCTGTGGAAAAGGCGCGCAAAGAGCGCGGTTGGAAGAGCATCTGGGAAGGACAAGGAGGTATGCCCTCAGTCGAGGTCATGGTTCCTCTGATGCTCAATGCCGTGGCCGAGGGCAGACTGACCATCGAACGTTTGGGGGCATTACTTTCCGAACAACCAGCGCGGATTTTCGGTCTGTTTCCGCGCAAGGGCATCATTCAGACGGGAAGTGATGCGGACCTGACGCTGGTCGACCTGAAATCCGACTGGACCGTCAGTGTCGGCCGCCTGCATGCGAACTATGGGTACACCCCCTATGAGGGCCAGCGAATCCAGGGCAGGGTTGTTCATACCATCGTGCGCGGGCGCTCCGTTGTCGCTGACGGCGAGCTTATCGGTAAACCGGGCTGGGGTCGCTTTCACCCTCGTGCCGAGCAGGGATCGCGTGTGGTCCATGCAGCAGACTGATCCACGCACATCGGCGAGCAGCAGTGCCCTCTTAGCTGTACATCCCTGTTACGATGCCAAAGCGCAGAGCCGCTATGCGCGGGTGCACCTGCCCGTCGCACCACGCTGCAACATCCAGTGCAACTTTTGCAACCGTCTGTATGACTGTGCCAACGAGAACCGTCCTGGGGTCACCAGCCGAACGCTGACCCCCGATGAGGCTCTCAGCCGGCTTGACGCGGTGCTGAAGGAAATCCCCAATACAACCGTTGTGGGCATCGCAGGTCCCGGCGATCCGCTGGCCAATCCCGAGAGCACGTTTCGCACCTTTGAGCTGATCCGCGCAGCGCATCCGCAACTCCATCTGTGCCTGTCCACCAATGGATTGGTGTTGCCAGAGCACATTGACGAGATACGGGGACTGCACGTCGAGTTCGTCACAGTGACCGTCAATGCTCTCACACCAGCGATGGCCGCCAGAATCTATGGCTGGGTTCGCTACAGAGGTCAGGTCCTTCGCGACACACAGGCCGGAGAGGTCATACTTGGTCAGCAAGAAGTGGGGATTCGGCGACTGGCCGAAGCCAACGTGTTGGTCAAGGTCAACACGGTGATGATCCCAGGGATTAATCAGGAGCACGTACCTGCCATCGCCGCTCGTGCCAAGACGATGGGTGCCTGCCTGTTCAACGTCATGCCTCTCATTCCGGTGCAAGGCACGGCCTTCGGGCATCTGCCTGCGCCAGACGCAGACGAGCGAGCAGCACTAATGGACCGCTGTGCAGCCGAGTTGCCCGTAATGCGGCACTGCCGGCAGTGCCGTGCGGACGCGGTTGGTCTGCTGTCCGAGGATCGCTCAGTGCAGTTTGCCTAGCTCGAGCAGAGACTATTCATAAAGGGCTTTGTGGGCCAGACGCACCCGAGCCAGAGCCGGGCTCAGCCAGCATTCTCTCCGCTCCAGTAGCGTGAGTAGACTCGTCATCTTCTGACAGTGCGGGGGGAGATAGTGACCAGATTCTGCCAATGGTATATGGGAGACGTGGAACGCTTTCGCCAGCAAGAGCAGTTTGAACGCAATCCTTTCTGGGCAGACTATCAGGTGCTGGGTCCGATGCTGGGCGCCGTGTCGATGCTCTTGGGCACTCAGGACATTATGCCTGTGATGGTCGGTTCACGGGGCTGCGCATGGCACACCCGACTAACCATGTACGCCTGGGGCGTTGACTTTGGTGTCCGTCGTCGAGCTGTGCCCACGCTTGACTTTACCCCCAAGCAGATCGTGAGCGGCAACTATGTGGTTGGCAGCGAGCAAATGGCCGCGCTGCGACGGATTAGCGAGGCCAACTCTATCCACATGGCGGTGCTGTTACCAGGAGATAGTGCCAACCTTGCCGGAGACGGGCTGGATGGGCTATCGGCGCAGGTTTCCGATGGTCTGGGCATCCCCGCGCCAGTATTGCGAGTCTCCCCCATCTCGGGGTCCAACCCGTGGGTAGGATATGACCAGGCCCTCGGCCTCATCTACGATGAGGTCAGCCGCCACGCCACAGCGCCAGGAAAGCGTCCCGGTGTCAATCTGTTCGGATGGAAGTGGCCATCACGAGAGCAGGACTATGACGTGGGTACATGCCTCCGACTCCTGGAGCAGCTGCAGGTGCCGGTGAATCACGTGTTGCCCGGCGGCGCATCACTGGCGGATTTTGCCGACAGCTTGCGTTCACAGGTCAACCTACTGTGGTGCAGTTCTTACATCGGACCCACCCTGCATCGGCTCGAGGACGAAGGAGGGCTGAAGCTTGCAGGCCTGCAGACACCTTATGGCTTTACCGGTACTCTGCAATGGATCGACGAGCTGGCCGCTGCCCTGGATGATCCAAAGGTTGCGGAGAGGGGACGAGCGATCGCCTCCCAACACCAGCCAGAGCTTGAGGAACTGCGGAACGAGTTGCGTGGCAAACGCGTGTTCGTCAGCGGGGGGCCAGGACGCATCCTCGGCCTGTTGCATGCCATGATGGACCTTGAGCTTGAGGTTGTCGCTGTCGGCCTGTACTGGATCCACTCTGAACTGCGTGCGCAGTTTGAGCAAGTGCTGGCGCAATTGCCGCGGCCGCCCAAGAAGCTGCTGGTCACCCCGAGCCTGTACGAGCTTGACCAGGTGGCCGAAGAGCTTAGGCCGGATGTCTGGCTCGGTGGCTACCAGGAACTGCACCCCTGCAAGAAACACAACATCCCGTTTGTGCCGACAACTCTCTACATCAAGTCGCATCAGGCGTTCGAAGGGTGTATCCGTTTGGGCAATAAGATGGTACAGGCCATTAACGGCTACGACTTTGTCGTCAACCCATTCATGACCAAGGAGATGACCGGGTGAGGGAAGTTACCGCGCGAGTTGAGCCTCTGCTAAGCTGCAGCCTCTGCGGAGCCATCCGTGCTACCGCCGGCGTAAAGGGGGCTGTGCCGATGGTGCACGGTCCAATGAGCTGCGCATCTGGACATCGTGGCATTCCGCTGCAGGGTAATGCCGAGCCCCTCGTGCCCCCGACCGCGCTGACGGACATAGACATCGTGCGCGGAACGAGCAAATACCTGCAGGATGCTGTGCGCAAGCTGTATCAGGTGCGCAGCCCGCCTCTCACCGTTGTCATCCTGACCTGTGCCACGAGCCTCATCAGCGAGGATTATCAGCGCATTGTCCGCGATTTGACTCAGGAACTGCACAGCCCGGTTATTCTTGTCGACGGCTCGGCCATCGCTGGAGACGAGATTGACGGCTATCGCCGGTTCGTACGGGCCCTGACACAGACCGTTGTCCCGCCGGCAAGCGCAGAAGACGCACCAGCCGGTGGTCTCACGCTTCGCGGACTGGCGGGCACAGACTTTGGTATCTCGGCGGAGCTACCCATCCTCACGGAGATGGTTCGTGACAGCCTGGGTCTTGAGGTCCGAGGGTCCTTGTTCCTGCAGTTTGACCTGCAGAAGGACATGCCATTACTGTCTTTGCCAGGCATACCCGTCGGCTGGCTCTGGACCGAGGCGGAGGTATGGCAGCCAGCTCCCTATGGGGCCGAGGGCACCAGGCGCTGGCTTTCTGGAATCGCCGAGGCCATGGGCAGTCAGCCGGAGCTCAATGCGCGGTCTGGCTGGGTTGAGGCACAAGAGGCCCTCTCTTCATGGCGGACCAAGCTGCAGGGAATGCGGGTCGCCATTGAGGCGCTGAGCTGGTGGGCGGTCGGCCTGGGATTGTTCCTGCAGAAGGAGCTGGGGTGCCAGGTGCTGCTGTCCACCGATCGCTACGGTTTGGAGTATCAGCACCGCTACGGCGAGTTTGCGGATACGACCCTGGTAGACGTCGGCAACTTTGAGTTGCTGACCTATCTCGACGACTTTCAGCCAAGCTTCGTGTTCGGCTCCTCATTCGTGAAGAGCGGCCCCTGGCAGTGGATTCCATTTCACCAGCCCATCTGGCACGAGACCACTGAATCACCGGGGTGGATGGGGCCCGCCGGGGCAGTGCGCCTGGCGACAATCCTGGCACAGGGCGAGGCTCTCTATGCGTAGAATTGCGGTGTACGGCAAGGGCGGCATCGGCAAGAGCACGATCTCGACACATCTCGCTGCCGCCTGGGCGGCAAGTGGGTTACGGGTGATGCTGGTCGGCTGCGATCCCAAAGCGGATAGCACCCGCGCCCTCCTTGGGCATCGTAGCACCCCTTTGCTTGACCGCTACGAGGAGCTTGTCGCCAGTGCCGACTCGGGCGGAGCCTCGTCATCTCTGCGCGGTCTCATTGAGGTTGGGTTTGCCGGCGTGCGCTGTGTGGAGATCGGCGGCCCCGAGCCCGGAGTTGGTTGTGCTGGGCGTGGCATCAGCATGGCCCTGGAGCTAATGGAACAGTCGAACGCGTTCGCCGATCTGGACGTCGTGGTCTTTGACATCTTGGGCGACATTGTCTGCGGCGGCTTTGCCGTGCCCATGCGACTAGGATTCGCCCGCGAGGTCTATATCGTCACGTCAGGCGAATACTCCGCGCTCTATGCCGCAAACAACATCTGCCGCGGCATGCGCAGCCTGCAGGCGACTCTGGGCGGCATCATTGCCAACTGCAGGGGCCTGCCGGCGGAGAAGCAGCTGGTAGAAACCTTGGCACACGCGGTCGGCAGTACATTGATCGGCACCATCCCTCGCTCGGGAGCCTTCCCGCGCAGCGCCATGGTCGGCAAGACGATCATCGAGAGTGTACCAGAGAGTGCTGAGGCTGGCCAGATTGTGCGGCTGAGCCAGGCAATCCTGGACAACCAGAACCTGATCGTGCCCTCTCCGCTGGATGATGCAGCGCTGGATGAGCTGGCCGCAGCATGTCTTGATTCGGGGGTCGAATGGTGAAGGCGAGCGGGGGGCTATCAAGTCCATTGGCAGCGAGGTGCTGATGGGTCACATTCGCTACATCGCGCTGGGCAATGCTACTGTTGATTATGTCACGCAGTCAGACGGCAGGCACATCGAGCGTATGCCTGGTGGCGATGCCATTTACGCAGCAATGGGCATGCGCATTTGGTCGCGCGAGGTAGGGGTGGTGACCATTGTAGACAGGCACTACCCTGCCCAGTGGCTCACCGCGCTCGAGGATGCCGGAATCGATGTACAGGGCATTCGCAGGTCATCCCTGCCCTTTGGCATTGAAGCCCATATGGTCTACCACGCGGACGGTTTGCGCAGCTGGTCCGCTCCGCGAGGGATCCTGGGGTATACCGTGTACCGGGTTCCACGGCTGGCATCGTGGTTTGGCCGCTGGCAATCCACGGCCTTCTCGCCCACAGCTGAGAACATCCCGGAGGCCTACCTTACCGCCGATGCGGCCCATGTCGCACCCATGGCTGTTGCCAGACAGAACAGCTGCCTGACCAAGCTTCGCCAGCACGTTCGCACGATCACACTCGATTTGCTACCTGGTTTTCTGGCCAGAAACGCAAAAGGCGATCTGCTGATTCCCGAGCTCAAGCTGGCGGACGTAGTGCTGCCCAGCGAGCAAGAAGTGCACGAGTACTGGGGCGCTGTGTCTCTTGCCGACGGTGCTGCCGAGTTCCGCTCAAGAGGCGCCAAGCGCCTGGTGGTTAAGCTTGGCGACAGAGGAGCGTGGATTCAAGACCCTATCGCGCAGCGGGAGCACTACACACCTGTCTATCCAGCCAGCGTTACCGATACCACAGGGGCCGGGTACTCGTTCTGTGGCGGATTCGTCGTCGGGTGGAACGAGACACACGACATTCTTGAGGCAGCACTGTACGGCACCATCTCGGCCTCATTCGTTATCGAAGGGACCGGCGCACTGCACACAGTCACAGTAACCAGAGAACAGGCAGAGGATCGCCTGCAGCAACTGCGACAAATCATGCTCCGAGACGAGAGAAGCTGAGCTTCCGACCCCGCTGACCCACTTTTACCTTCTCTTCACTAGCGCGTCTGCTCCACCTTGGATCGCAGCCACGAAAACCGCTCCTGGGCCATGTCTGGGGTCACCTCGAGCATGCCAAAAGCACCCCACACCTCAACAGCGAAGGACGCAGAGACGGTCGCCCGCAGTCCTGCGGTCAGGACGTCGCCTGTCTCTACCACGCCGGCAAGGAACCCGCCCGAAAATGCGTCTCCCGCCCCAGTCACATCGATAGCATTCGATGGATAAATGGGCAGGCGATAGGTCTTGCCCAGCTTGGCGTCGTGCACAATGCAGCCTCGCACGTCCATCTTGATCGCGACCCACCGTACGCCGCAAGCGGCGACGCGGGTGAGCACGGCATCGATTGACTCGCCAGGCCACAAGTCCTGCACTTCCACGATGCTTGGCGAAAAGACATCAACTCCGCGCAAGGCACTGCCGTCAAGGTACGGTTGGGCATTGACCAGTGGTGCAGTGAGTATATCCAGCGAGATTACCGCGTCTGGTCGCGCTTGGCGCACCAGGTCTCGGCTGCGCATCTGCCCCTCCGAGCTCGCCGGAGCCAGATGAAAGCCTCGTGCCGCCATGTAGCTCGCCGGCGGCGCCTGGCGCAAGTGGTCCATCTGCCGAAAGTCCGAGGACTGTAGCTTGGGCACCTGCTGCTTCTTGTTATCTTCCTCATGTAACAGCCAAAGCCGCAGACCCGGGCCGTCGCTGCGCAAGACGCCCTCGACCGAAACCCCACCTGCCTCCAGTGTGCGCAAGTGAGATTCCGGGTACTCTCGGCCGA
>DIVN01000160.1 GCA_002435875.1 Anaerolineales bacterium UBA6131 | reverse complement strand
CTTACTTATGAGTCAGCGCGGTTGGCCCTGCAATGGTGCGGCATCCAGGTGATGGCGCCTAGTCAAGGATGATGGGGATGGGCTCTCCCAGGACAGGCGTCGGACGGCTCACCCAGAGCTCCCACCAGGCGAGCCACAAGGCCGGGATCTCCCGAGCCCAGTAGGAGTGGATGTGGACGTATTCGCGGCGGTCGGCGATGTAACCAACCGCAGGGACGCCCAGAGCGTTGCAGGTGACAAGTGCACGAGGGAGGTGATAACGCTGGGTGACCAGCACGGCACTCTGCACGCCAAAGATATCTCTGGCACGATAGCAGGTATCGTAGGTGCGACGACCGGCATAGTCGAGCACAATGTCCGCGTCAGGCATGCCGATGCTGAGGGCGTACTCGCGCATTTTGCCTGGCTCGTTGTAGTCCACGAAGCGGTTGTCGCCGCTGAAGAGCAACTTGCGCACCCGCCCCTGGCGGTAGAGCTCCACCGCCGCCGCAACCCGGTCCTTCATGACATCGCTGGGCGTTCCGTCTGGCCAGTACCCGGCGCCAAACACAATCGCCACATCCTGGCAGGGCACCTGCTTGGCTGAGCCAAACATCTGCGCACGAAAGCGCAGGCTTAGAGTGAAGGCGGTGATGGCGGTCAGGGCAAGAGCCAACCCCAACAAGAGCGCTAGTCCGCACACGAATCTATGCATCCATGGCCTGCTGGCCCGATTCTCGGCAGGTCCTCGCATGCTGCCACGCGGCAAGTTACCTTTCCCCTCTCTGAACCCCAGATGCCCTGGCAACCACCGCAGGCAACGCGGGGAGGAATCGATGAATACCAAACATAGGAAGCGGAGACCATTGTACTTGTGCATGTGCGCCATCGCAAGTTGCGCGACCGCGACGCCTATCCGTCGCGCGCAGGCCTCCGTGAGTCACCGAGAGGACGCACAGTCAAGTTGTCAGCCAAGTGTGCCTGGTCTATAATGGTCTGCGATTACACCTGGGTGCGGGGCGGAGAGGAGTCCGTAGGTGCCGAAGCGGACTAACGAAGAATGGATCGAGATGCTGCGCGGGCCAAAGCGCGACGAGGCCCTGGCCGAGTTGCGCGTGATTCTGCTGCGTGGGCTGCGCATGGCGCTCAATCACCAACAACGGCTCGGCGATGCGGACCTGGAGGATTTTGTGCAGGAGGCACTCCTCAAGATCGTGAGCCGGCTCGACTCTTTTCGGGGTGAGGCGCAGTTTACCACCTGGGCCTACACCATCGCTGTACGCGTGGCCTTGACCGAGTTGCGACGACGCCGCTGGCGCGACGTTTCGCTCGAATCTCTGAGCGACAACGGCAGCGATGACGGAAACTGGATGCCAGAGGTCCTGGCTGACTCGGCAGCGAGCCCAGAAGAACAAACCGTGCAGCGCATGGTGATCGACACAATGCGTCGGGTGATCGAGAATGAACTGACTGACAAGCAGCGCCAGGCTCTGGTGGCGGCACGTGTGCAGGGCATGCCTCTTGACGAGCTGGCTCGCCGCATGGGTACCAACCGCAATGCACTGTACAAGCTGCTTAGNNTTATGATGCTCGTGTGCGTCTTCAGAAGGGGCTGGCAGCGCAGGGCCTGCATGCGGAGGATATCATGGCGGCCTTTGGCCTGAACACGCAACCCCAACCGGCTGCCGTGGAATCAGCGACGGCGGAGAACAGCGGATGATGAGTACGAAACTGAGGGTCGAACAGGTACGCAGCTTGATCATCGACGTTGTGCACACCCAGCCGGATGAGATTGGGTGCGACGAGTGCGCCGCGCTGCTCTGTGCCTACGCGGAGTGTTGCCTACTCGGATCGCCGGCGTCTGAATGGACCGTTCACGTGGAGCAGCACCTGGCACAGTGCCCGTGCTGCAGGCAAGAGTTCGAAGCGCTGCTCGTCATCTTGCGCACGACGGTCGAGGAACTGTAGACAACGCCACGGATCCACGCTTCAAGCCCAACGCATGCGCACAGTGCGGCGGGCATGCACCTGCCCCCGGGGTCAGTCGCCAGTGTAGTCGGCGATGATCGCCCGTACCTGGCCGACGGATATGACATGTTCCAAATCCTTGAGGGGCGTGGTTTCTGCTACGTCGGCCGGGATGCCCAGCAGCACGAGCAGCTCTTCGACAGGAATCTCCGTGCCCTGAGACAGGTCCCTGAGTGTCATCCATCCCTTTATGTCCGTACTCGAGATGCCTTGCTGCACGCTGACCGCACGACGCCCAGTGGTCTGCCAATAACCAGTGGCACGGGCGAAGGCGATCGTACCCAGCAGCAGGGCGATGACGAGCACGGGCAAGAGCAGTTTGTGAATCCTCATTCTTGTGCCTCCGCAACTCTGGTACTGCGGGGAGCGCCGATGCCGACACTGAGCGTTCCTGGAACCGGACATGCCTCGACGCACTCCAGACAGCCGATGCAATCGCCGCGCACCGTGCGACTCGACGAGACCGGCAAGCGATACGGGCACACCTGATCGCATCGTTTGCAGTCGATGCAGGTCTGCTCATCCCGTCCAACA
>DIVN01000088.1 GCA_002435875.1 Anaerolineales bacterium UBA6131 | reverse complement strand
AGCGGTGGCGTGGTCCGGCAATGGCACTCATAACTACCGAGAAGCAGATGGCCACGACAGCCTGCGGCAGCGTGACCAGAGCAGAGACGGCCAGCACCATCCCTACAATCTGGTCGCGGGCAAGGACAAAGGGCAGCAGACCCATCAGGGCATAACTGGAGATCACCAGCAGGCGGGCCAGGCTGAACCAGGGCACNNAGATGTTGCGGCGCCCTTGCAGGAATTGACCCAGGGGGATGGCAAAGAGAAAGCCGGCCAGGGCAGGCATGGAACTGAGCAAACCGACCTGAAAACTGGAAGCCCCCAGGCGTGCCAGGAACACGGGCAAGAAGGGCACGGCCGCAGAATACACGCCGATGCCCACAGCTTCCATCTGGACTTTGATAAAGTTGGCGCGCTGCGTAGGACTGACGTCCTCCGGCGCTCCAAACAGGCTTGGTAGCTTCATAGATCGTCGTTTAGCGAGGGGAAACATTGATGCGAATGTTAGCTTTGGCGGTCAGCCTAGTCAAGTCAGGTGGCAGCACGTCAGGCAAAGCTGCAAGGTGAGGGTTGGTGGACAGCGAGTACGTCGAGCTACATTGCCACAGCTATTGCTCGTTGCTGCGGGGCGCCTCTTCTCCTGAGGATCTGGCACACCGTGCCCATGCTCTGGGGTACCCCGCCCTGGCGCTCACCGATCACGATGGGCTGTATGGCGCAGTGCGCTTCTGGCAAGCGGCGCGTGCCGAAGGCATCAAACCCATCGTGGGCGCCGAGCTGACCCTGGCCGACGGCCACCACCTGACAATGCTGGCAGAGACACAACGTGGCTATGCCAATCTGTGTCGGCTGATCAGTCTTGGCCAGCTGGCCGGCCAAAAGGGTCAACCGCAGCTGAGCCTGGACACCATTGCCCAGCATGCCCAGGGTTTGCTCTGCCTCTCTGGATGTGTCAATGGAGCGGTGAGCAGTGCTCTATTGCAGAACGACACTGAGCAGGCCCTGGGGGCAGCGACCACGCTGAAGGACATCTTTGGCCATGGTTTCTGGATCGAACTGCAGGATCACTGCCTTCCCTCGGGGCCCAGGCTCGTTGCTGAGCTGGTTGCCTTGGCCGGCTACCTGGGAGTCGGCTACGTTTGTACCAACAACGTACACCATGCCGAGCGCAGCGGGCAGCGCCTGTACGATGTGCTGACCTGCATCCGCCACCGTGTCACCTTGCCCGAGGCTTTGGCGGCCGGCCTGCTTGCCTCCAACTCGGAGCAGTTCCTGAAACCCCCGCAGGAGATGGCCCTGCTCTTCCGAGAGCTGCCACAGGCATTGCGCGCCACCAGGGAGATCGCTGAGCGCTGCACGCTAGAGCTGGATTTTGTCCATCAGCAGATGCCTTCCTTCACAGTGCCCGAAGGCTACACCACCCATACCTACCTCAGGCATCTGTGCGAGGAGGGCCTTGCACGCAAGTATCAACCCATCACCGCTCGAGCGCGGACGCAGTTGGATCACGAGCTGGCGGTGATCGAGCGCGCCGGTCTGGCGGGCTACTTTCTGACCGTATGGGATATTGTGCGCTTTGCGCGCGAGCAGGGCATTCGCTGTCAGGGGCGTGGATCAGCCGCCAACTCTATCGCTGCCTATGTGCTAGGCATCACGCCAGTGGACCCTCTGCAGTACAACCTGCTCTTTGAGCGCTTTCTCAGCGAGGGGTCGCATACCATGCCGGACATTGACGTGGATTTCGCTGCTGATCGGCGAGAAGAGGTTATCCAATACGTCTACCAACGCTATGGTGAGCAACATGTGGCCATGGTCTGCAATGTAGTCACCTTCCGCGCGCGCTCGGCGGTGCGCGACGTAGCCAAGGCCCTGTGCTTTCCGCCCGAGGTCATCGACCGTACCGCCAAAGCGCTGGATACCCATTCCACGGCCCGGGCGGCAGTGGAGCTGCGCGAGGGGCAAGCACTGCGCGCTCTGGCCCAGGCCGAGGACAAGAAGGGTGAGGGGGGCGAAATCGCTTCTTCTTTGCCCTGGCAGACCTTAGTTGAGCTGCTGCAGCAGATTGACAACGTGCCACGGCACCTCTCCATCCACGTCGGGGGTATGTTGATCACCGCAGGGCCGCTGGTGGAGATCGTGCCCGTCGAGCGGGCAACTATGCCCGGCCGCGTGGTGGTTCAATGGGACAAGGACAGCGTCGAGGATGCCGGGCTGATCAAAATCGACCTGCTCTCTCTGCGCACGCTGGATGCCGTGGAGGAGGCGCAGCAGCTCATCGCCCAGTGGCACGGTGTCGAGCTGGACCTGGAGCGGCTGCCCATGGACGACCCAGCCGTCTATGCCATGCTACAACGCGCTGACACCGTTGGCACTTTTCAGGTAGAAAGCCGTGCCCAGGCGCAGATGCTTCCACGGCTCAAGCCTACCTGCTTCGAGGACATTGTGGTCGAAGTGGCCCTGGTGCGGCCCGGGCCCATCCAGGGGCACATGGTACACCCCTACCTGCGTCGCCGACAGGGATTGGAGGAGGTCACCTACGCTCACCCAGCCATGGAGCCAGCGCTGGCAGAGACGCTGGGAGTGATCCTCTTTCAGGAACAGGCCATTCGCGTGGCCGTCGCTGTGGCAGGGTTCAGCCCGGCCGAGGCGGACCAGCTGCGCCGGGCGATGAGCCGCAGTCGCTCCGAAGCGGCCATGGCCGCCATGCAGGCACGCTTCCTGGCTGGGGCGGTGGCCAATGGCATCAGTGCCGAGGCCGCGGTGCAAGTGTTCCAACAGCTCGCTGGCTTTGCCGAGTTTGGTTTCTGCAAGTCGCATGCTGCAGCTTTTGCCCTGGTCGCTTACCAGACGCTCTACCTGAAAGTGCACTACCCCGCCGAGTTCTTCTGTGGTATCCTCAACGCCCAGCCCATGGGTTTCTACATGCCCGAGGTGGTGATCGGCGACGCCCGCCGCCATGGGGTTACCCTGCTGCAGCCGGACATCAACCGCAGCCAGTCTGACTGCACCCTCGAGGCGCTTGAAGGGGCCCCACTAGCAGCGAAGGTTGTCCCACACCCTGCGCCTGAGGCCTCACGTTTCATGCTTCCGGTTTCACGTCCTCCCGCCATTCGCCTGGGTTTGCGTTACGTCAACAACCTGGGCGATGCCACCATCGGGCGCATCATCGAGAGCCGCGGCGCTCAGCCCTACCGCGACCTGCGCGATCTTTGCCGGCGCACCCACCTGCCACGCAGCCTGGTGGAGGA
>DIVN01000023.1 GCA_002435875.1 Anaerolineales bacterium UBA6131 | reverse complement strand
TTGCCCCCCCGCCGCTGCGGCAGGCCTCGCGGTTCCTATCGCTGTACGAGCGTTCAGGCCAAGGCGCGACCGAACCTGATTGCGGATCGCCTCCAAGAGATCGTTGATGTACTCCATCGCCTGTTCGTCGGGAGGCTCACCATAGTGGTGATACCGCCTCTGTTCAAAGAACAGGCACGTGCGCAGCTCGGAGAGCCCGCCAGGCAACGTGTGTTGTTCAAAGTACGCTTGTTGAGAGCTGTTGGCTAAGTCGGCACATTTGTCGAAGGCGCCGTAGCGAACATAGCCGTCCCAATCATATGCAAAGGACGCAATCGCTCCCCAGGAAGCGCTGGGCGGCGGCAGATCCTCCTCGGTCAGTTCATCGTTGGACTTGGCACCGTTCATCTCTCACCTCTCCGTCATCAACCCGTGCGGCGCGTAGTGCCCGCGTACTTCGCCCGCTCAGCGCCCTGCTGCCAGCGTGGCCCCGGCCGCGTCGCCGACACAGCCGTCTTCCGCCACAACGCTCTTCTCCTCTGTCAGCCCTCTCTTCGGTCAAAGCTCACACACAAGAGCATAGGCCGGCGCGTGAAGAGTGCTAACACGGCCATCACCACAGGCCCTTGTCGATGAGCCTCGGAATCCCAGTAGCCCCTCCAGTGGCGTCAAGTGCTAGAAATGCGCCGAGCCCTGGATCTCCACGGGGTTCTCGCCACAACTCGTAGATGTGCTGGTCAATGCCCATCGCAGCCACGAACTGCTGCCACCCCCAGGCCCTTCCGCCAATGCCCTGGGGGCTTGGATTCAACTTGTTCCGAGTCTGCACGCCAAGCCATCTTTCCCAAGTACCAAGGCAGAGTGGTGGGGTGTAGTCGGCGGGCTGAATGTGGTAGAACGAGAGCCCGGCGTGCGATCGGTCGATAACTGGAGCCAGATCGGGAAAAAGGCAATGCATGGCCTTGCTGGCGGCGACAAAGCCGCCGCTCATGGTCACCGATCCTGGCGAGGCAAGGCGGTCGTAGATGTGCTGCAGCGCCGTGCATAGATTCATGTGTCCGTCGGGTCCTGGCAGCTCGGGAGGCGGCGAATCCAGAGGCAAGGCCAGACCCGCAATCCAGTCAAGGGCTGCCGGGTCGAGGTCTGACAGCACCGCGCGTAACTGCTCCGGCGGAACAAGGCGCGAGTTACGAGCATTCATCCCAAAGGCATCAAGCAGCGTCCACATTGCGCTGGCTCCGCGGCCGGCAACCCAGACGCTGAGACTCACGGCCTCAATGCCGCGGCGGGCAGCAATGTAGGTGCGGTAGGACATGTTGTACTTAGGCCCGTTCCTGCCATTGTTGTACGCCGCGACGTTGTGCTCTAGCATGCCGGGTATGGAAGCCAGCCTTGTGCCATTCTCAATCGGCATGTATCCCTCCTGCGGACGCCATCCTGCGGCGACGGAGAACTGGCAACGGATACGCCTTCGGCTAGGGGTTGACACGCCCAGCGCCCGGCGGTCGCCACAAGTACGGCGCAATGTACCTCGGCCAGTCATCCAACTTCTTCGGACGGAACACGCGCTTATACTCCATCCGATGCCGGCCAAAGTTGATCAGAATGCCCACCGGCAAGCCAGTCGCTGCCAGGTAGGTGATCACCTGCGCCACCTCCTCCCGCGTCAGCAGGTGGGACACCGCCTTGCACTCCACCACCACCGCCTCGTTCACCAGGTGGTCGAGGTACAGGACCCCGTACACCTTCTCGTCTACCACCACCTCGATGCGGCGCTCCGCCTCGACCGACAGGCCGCGGGCGACCATCTCGTCGGTCAGCAGCGCCTGGTACACCGCTTCCTTGTGCCCGGGGCCGAGCTTGTTGTGCGCGGCCATGGCAGCACCGATGATCTGGTACGTCAGTTCCGCATATGGGGCAATGCGGTTGAGCGACATATGGCCTCCCTGCTGGTCGCTGCTGATGGAACGTGCGTCCGTTGCGTCAGGCTACTGTCAACGGATGCGCCTTCCCTGTCTCAGTCCTGACGGCCTGAGACAGGACTGAGGCGGCGCGAAACGGATAAACGGATAGCCGCGGAACCCTATCTAGCTATCGGCAGTTCGCCCCACCCGTAGGCTACGGGATGACAGCCTATCTGCCGAGGCGCCTCCATCCTCGTCGCGCCCGAGGCGCGTCCCGAAGAAGCATCTGTCAACCTCTGACCTGCGGTCAGAGACGTTCTGCGGATGCCTCCCCTGTCTCAGCACGCCAGGAGTGAGGCGGCAAAACGGATAAGCGGATGGCACCGCAACCTCATCCGTTTATCCGTTTCCTATCCGTTGACAGTTCCCTTCCACAATCCCGATCTCCTCCTCCGTCAGCCCATATGGCTCACACACCAGCGTATCAATCTCCGCATGCGTCGCCTCGATCTGCCACGCCTTCAGCTCGCCAACCGCCAGTTGGCGCGGGTATGCCAGAGCGTCGAAAACGAGGCCACGCTTCTCCCAAGCTAGCTGCTAACCAATCCCTCTAACCAGTCAATGTTGCACACCCGCGTCGACCTCAGTACGTCGCATCGCCGCCCAATCTGTCTCAGGATCTCGCACAAGTCGCGCTCCAGTACGACGAGCTCGCAATACGGGACAGGGAAGAGGTGGAACAGATCGCCAAAGTCAGACTGCCGTCTCGCTTCTCGCTGCTGCAGGTAGTACTTGTAGAATACCACAAGTGCATAGAGCCGGATTGAGGAGAAGACCTCAGGGTGGAACTCCATTTTGCCGTCGTGCTGGCACGATGGCAACTCTCCGAAGATTTGTGCTAGCCACTGGATTACCTGCAGATCTGCGAAGAGACCTGCCTGTTTGACCGTGTAATACCCAGTTGACGATGGAGGGAATGTCGACTTCCGCTGGGCCAAACGAGAGGACATCTGCTCTGCGTTACGCCGTTGCTGCTGGCGTACAGCACGCCACTTGTCGGGGCTTAGCAGAAGCTGGCCGAGGACTCCCGCTGAGCTCTGCGACATCGCAGCGCGCAGGTCACATAGCAGAAGTGAGTCGCGGCGGGGCGCCGGATACGCACGGAATTCCTCACTCATAATCTGATCCCATGGCTTCGTCAGCGCACAGGGCAGACTATCGAACAACGCACATAGGGCGCTGTGAAGCCCTTGCGCGTCTGAGAGTTCCACGAGTTGCGCTCCGCTTACTCCGAGCACCATGCCCTCCCTGGCTAGGTAGCGACCCAACGGTGCCCAGTACTGAGAGTCCTTTGCCAAGTGGCTCCAGATGTTGGTATCCAAGTACAGAAAACGGCAGGACATGCGTGCTTCTATCCGTTTATCCGTTTCCTATCCGTTGACAGCTCCCCTTCCACCACCCTGATCTCCTCCTCCGTCAACCCGTACAACTCATACACCAGCGCGTCAATCTCCCCATCCGTCGCCTCGATCTGCCGCGCGCACAGCTCACGGTCCGCCGGCGTGCGCGTCAGCGCCTGCTTGCGGTGCAGCTCCAGCATCCGCTCCACCAGCGCCACCATGCGGTCGTGACGGGTGGCGTCGGCCGGCTTCTCCCGGTGTAGTGCAGGTATCGGTATGCGATCCGTCACCGGGCCGTCGAAGTGCATAGTCCGGATGGCCTTGGCGAAAATGAAGCGATACACATACCAGCTGATCAGATGGGAGTTCAAGAGCCCTAGCACGTACCGATAGTCAGCATCATCGTTCATGGTTAGCTGGTTCACGGTGTCCAGTATCACGAAGCCAGCCTCTGGACCTGGAGACGCGGTTGCGATGATCTTGATGTGGTCAATGGGGTTCTGAATATGTGCCACGATGTTCTGCACAAGAATGGCAGCGTCCTGAGGAACCGCAGCTGGATCGTTGGCCGCGCGCCTATCGATCCGACCTTTCCCAGAGGCGTCTATGCTGTACCGCCCGATCTGCTTACCGCCAAGTGCGACCAAATCGCCCTCAGACCCGACTGCCGCCTGAAGCATGCCACCACGCCGGTTACGCACCAGCGACTTCAGGAACGCATTCGTTCCCTGCATCGCAAGCCCGACGTCCAGCTCAGTGGCAGGGATACCGTTTAGCATGAATCCAAACGTGGAGCAGTGCGTTTTCGCAATGTCCCCGATGAACGACGCGGTATTGCCATCACGACGGAAACTTGCGTAGTCCGGGACCATAACGCCCTTCTGCAAGATGTACACTATCTGCTCCAGTTTCACTTGCGCCCATGCTTTGCCAACATCGAACACGCGCACGATTTCATCAAGCAAGACCTCCCTCGCCCGTCGCCAGTTCGACGCATAGGCAAAGGGCTTGGGAACTATGAATCCCCCGAAGCCCCGTGTTCTCAGCAATCTCCGCTGTTGCCCCATGAAGAGAGCGGCAGTGTCCATGCTGCCCATGTCGAAGGCACGCTCGAGGTACTCCTTCTCAGAGCTCGCGAG